>CAZWCS010000085.1:0-18633 GCA_964632805.1 uncultured Desulfobacterales bacterium | reverse complement strand
GCTGGGGCGGCGAGGAATTTCTGGGGATATTCCCCGGGGTGCAGCGGGAAAAACTGTTTGAAATCGGCGATCGGCTCCGGGCGCTGGTCGGCCAGTCGTGGGTCCATCACGGGGGAAAGGATATTCAGCTCACTGTTTCTGCCGGCGGGACACTGGTCCGGGCCACCGACACCTTGCAGTCCGTGGTTGATACGGCCGATACCATGATGTATCGGAGCAAGGAAGCCGGTCGCAACTGCGTTACAATTGCGTAGAACCGGGACAGAGCGTCTTTACTGTCGGGGCTGAGGCGGCCGTTCCGGATCGATCTCGGGATATTTCAGAAACAGGCCGGCCAGGCCGGCGGCCCGGGCTTCCAGGGTCTGCTGGGGGCAGCATTCCACGCAGCACAGGCAACTGATGCAGCGGCCGTGATGAAACACCGGCTTTTCTTTTTTGGCCCAGGAAATGGCCCGGTTGGGACAGATGTTATAACAATCCCCGCACATGACACAGTTGTCTTCTTTTTTCAGGGCGGGCATGCGCCGCATCACCCGGTAGGCGATTTTTCCGGTAAACAGGGAAACCACACCGGACATCAGGTGGGAGGGCAGGCGGATTTTTCGTTTCAGGCGCACTTCCTCGATGCTGTTTCCGCGTATTTCGATTGCTTTTATGCTGGAAGGTCCCAGGCCGCGTTCGCGGCAGGCCTTCAGGTGAGGTACCGCTTTCATACCATCGATGCGGGCAATGGCCAGTATGACCAGATCCACGGCCACTTCGTCATAGCCGGCCAGGATGAGGCCGGTCTGGCGCATGAACCCGTTGGCCGGCCCGCCCGGTCCTTCCATGAATCGGCGGGCATCCATAACGGTGAGCCGCTTTTTCTTTTCGTTGCAGAGGGTTTGATAATTGTCCACCAGAACCCGGCCGAACTCTACCGGGTTTTTGCCGAAAAGATGGCAGTGGGCTTTTTCTCCGCCCGGAATGATGCCCCAGTTATTTTTAATGGCCCCGGTATAAACCGCCTCCACATGGGATTTGGGACGGCAGAGGTTGACCAGAAGATCGGCCTGGATCACGGACCGGGCGATATGATAGGTTCTCATATGGTGGGCGCCGGGGTTGTCCATGAGCACGCCGCCGGCCTCAAACTCCGTGTATTCGATATTCTCCGCTTCCATCACGGTATCCAGACCAACGGCTTTGAGCACGCTTTTGCCCCGGCTGCGGAACTGTCCCGGGGAATCTCCCAGTTGCAGATTGGGATTGTATTGTTTCAGATAGCGGGCTACCCCGGCCAGGAAGTCGCTTTCCGTGCAGGCGTTTTTAATTTTCATCAGCAGGTTGGGTTTCAGCAGGATGGTTTCTTCCGGCCCGATCGTCTCCTTCGCTCCGATGAGATCCAGGGCGGTGGCAATGGCTTTATCCAGAGTGGAATGGTCGTCGACTTTAACAACGGCGACTTTGGCGGTGGTGCGCATTCTTTCCCCCTTTCAGATACGAAAAGGCTTTTAATACCTGTACATCTTATGACTCTCCTTGATATCCGGCAGGTGCAGATAGCGCGGCTGGGCGGCCGGCCGGCCGCCGTCAATTCGGCAGCGCAGGGGATGATCCACCCGTTTGAGAATCAGATTGAGATTGTCCCAGTTATATTTTTCCGGATCGGGGTGGTAAAAATGCGGGGCCAGGTTCCATTCATGGGTAAAATGGCTGGTGGGCTGGTCAAACTCGCTCATTCGGAAGAGGTTGGTGTAGCCGTTTTTTTCGGCGTCATCCTGCCATTTCAGTTTCAGGATGCTGGCGTGTTCGGTGGAAAATTCGTCGTATTCGGTGCGAATGCACATGGTTCCCGGGGATCCGGTCAGCAGGTACCAGGAGTAGCCGCTGATATCCAGAGCCTTTTCCTTGTCCGACATTTTTCCGTCCAGGGTGACGCCGGTGCGGTCGCCCATGGTGACAAACTGAAAATGGTAAAAGTCGTCTTCATACACTTCCAGGTCTTCGCCAAAGGAGAGATCCACACATTTGACCACCAGCCTGGGGTTGAAGGGGGCGTAGACACTGCCGTAGGTGATGGCGGAAAGGGGGGTGACGATGAGATCGGCGTAGATAATGGGCGCGCCGATGCCGAAGGGAGTCCACAGTTTCCAGGAAGCGCGGTTGTAAATCATTACCCGTCCGTCGTACAAGCCCCGCCAGCGGACATCCATGTCCTCCATACCCTGCACCATTTCCGCGCCGAACAGGCGGAATTTGATGACCAGTTTGTAGGTAAAGGCTTCCAGCATGTCTACGGGAATGGCCCCCAGCAGGGGGGAGGCGAACGTTCCCAGGACTTTGTGGGTAGGCACGATATCATCATCCACCTGGCGGGCGGCACACCCGGCAAAGATAAACAGGCCGTAAACCCGCCCGGTTTCAGGGCGAATACCGGCATAATCCAGCGGGGAGAGCGGCGGCGGCGTTCCGGTAAAGGCGACGGCATAGACCCAGGCCTTGCCGGGTTCGGTGGGGCAGGAGATTTCGACTTCATGGATCGTGTTGGCGCCGGGATATTGGCGCCGGATGTCTGCCAACGATATGCGGTGGCCGGCGTCAACCGCCATAAAAACCATTTTGTCCCGCTGATTGAAAATGTCATCGCCGTCGCCGGGATTGCCTTCCGGGCCTTCCGGCAGGACAATGCGGCCTTTGTCGGTAATTTCCAGCACGTCAAAGGGAACGGGGTGCAGAGCGCCTTTTTTGAAACTGAACAGGCGCAGTCCGGCTGTCGGGGAACCGGCCAGTTCCGGCATCCGGGCAGCCTTAATGGCCACAATATCGTTCAGCCGATCCAGGGTTTTAACTTCGCGCACCGCTTCGGCCACTTTTTCCTTGCCGGCGGCGCAGCGCCGGTCATATAGATACAGATCATAGAGGTGGTGAATGTCCGGGCCGTATTCTTTCTGGAATAACTGTCGCTGCCGGTTGGAATAGGTCTCCCAGAAGTGTTCATCCTGCCGGACGTTTTCCCAATAGGTGGCGGGAAATTTTTGTTTTTCTTCCGGAGAAATGCTGCACAACGGAAACAAGACTTCCGGCCAGGCCTTTTCCCCTCTGGCAACCGCTTCCCACGTTTCCGGCGGAATGTCTTTGATGGATTGCAGGCGGTCGGGGGAGATGGCCGGGCTGCAGACGGCGCTCAGCCAGATTCCCAGAAAAACAACGGACATAAGAATTTGTTTCATTTTTTTTCCCTTTTTCAGACGGGGGATCGTTGTAATGCCGGATGCATCCGGCCTGATGCTGTTTCCGGCAGCCTACCATTTTTTTTCTGCCTGGAAAACTTTTTTCTCAATCTGTTCTTTTTACATTAAAAACTGGAAACAAACGGTTCCGGTAAAAAACGGTTGCATTTTGGTTTGAACATGGGTATTCTATATTAACTAACTGGTTAGTTATAAGGCGGTGAAAAACAGATGGCAAGCAAAGCAGCGGGCAAAGAACGCGATATTGAAAAAACCCGGCAGCAGATTCTGGATGCCGCGGCCGTCGAATTTTCCACGCACAGTTTTTCCGGGGGACGGGTGGATCGCATCAGCCGCCGGGCCGGCGTCAACAAGGCTATGATCTACTATATCTTTCATAATAAGGAAAATCTGCATCTGGCCGTTCTGGAACATCTGTTTGAAACCAAAATCCGGGAGGTGGAACGTTATCTTACGCAGGAAGCGGTTTCCCTACCGGATATGCTGTCTCTGCTGCCGGTGTATTTGAAAACCCTGCTGGAACGGGGAGATTATACCGGCATCATTCTCCATGATCTGGCCACCGGCGCCCATGCCCTCCGCAAATTGCGGAAGCGGCGTCCCGACTTGTTTGCCGAATTTGATATAATCGGCGACCGGCTGAAGAACCTGGCGGATACCGGGTTGATCCGGGCGGTGGATGCGGACAAAAGCGTGGCCGCCATTATTGTTATGATCATCGGGCTGGCCAACCTGCTGCCGCACATGGATCTTTTGGCGGACAAAAATACCCGCCGCTACCGGGAGCTGATAAACACCGACGGCTGGCTGGCGTTTATGGCCGATATCCTGGGCAGAGCAATGAAAACGGAAAACTGACGCACTCGAGAAGTCGCATTTGCGTCCTCGTCATCGCCGGTCCCGGATCGGGGTCCGGGATGACGGACCCGGCGATCCAGTAAAAACTTTTTACGCGTACATCAAAATAAAAAAGTGAGATTTTTCGGATGGTCACTGATTCGTAATTTATAATGCCTAATTTAAAGACAGGGAGGAAATCATGGTACAGGTCGATGTGTTCTGGTCCTATGGTCTGGGGGCGAGTTTTGCGGCCGCGGCCGCACGGCAGTTAAAAAACTCGGATTCCCCGTTTGTCAGCAAGTATTTTGTATATACTCTGCTGTTTTTGTCGCTGATTTTTGCTCCCTCCGGTATTTATCTTTTATGGCAGTTTCCCCACTGGGAGACCATGCAGGTGGCCTCCACCTGGAGCGACCTGCCGGCGTGGCTGGTTACCGGTTTTGCCGTCACCAATGTTCTGCTGGGGATTCTGGGCTATTGGGTTAGCCTGCTGTTTATCCGGCAGGGCAAATTCTACACCGCCCACATTCAGTATTTCCTGGGGTATTTTTTCATGTTTTTCATTCTGCTGTACGGCTGGGACGGCACCGGGTGGCAGCGGTTTCTCTATGATCCCACCGTCCATGGTGGAGTGCTGTGGCAGCCCGGCCTGCACGACGGGGCGGGATTTCTGACCAGTAATGTCTGTTTCACCCTGTTGGCCATGGGGGTGGTGCTGGTACCGGCTCTGGGAATTCCCATGATTGCCTGGATACGGGACGGCGGCTACAATGATCGGCAGGTGGCCGACGAAGAAGTGCCCGGATTTGTCACCCTGGCGGTCATGATCCTGGTGTCCATTTTCGTGGTGGCCCTGGGTTCGGCCGGTATTGCCGCCATCCTGGCCTACTATATCGGCAATATCCTGCTGGAAAATACGTACCTGGGCATTCCCATCGCTTTGGTGGTATTTGGTGTGGCAGGGCGGTTTGTGCTGTTCCGCCGCCCCATGCCCGCCTATCATGTGTTTCGCAAGCTGTTTATTGCCGAACCCGATTCCTGCTGATCAGGCGGCCTTCCGTCCCCAGGCGGCATAGACCGGATCGGACTGCGGCTGTTCCGGATAGTACTTGTCGCTTTCCGGCCGGTCCCAGCCCCGGGCGGAAAACGCAGCCAGGTCGGTGTATGACCCGGACCGCTGGAAGTAGTCCAGAACCAGCCCCAGGCGTTCGAATTCGTGGAGCTCCGTCCAGAGTTTGATGGCCTTGGGCGGAAACCAGCGGTTGGAAAAGGTGTGGATAAGCGGGCCGCCCGGCTTGAGCACCCGGGCGATTTCGTTAAACATCGCCAGGGGCTGAATCAGGTACTCCACCGAGGCCGTGCAGATCACCGCGTCAAAGGTATTGTCCGTAAAGGGCAGGGCGGGGTCAAGATTCAGGTCGTGCACCAGGTTCCCGGTGAGCTGGGGATTGTTTCGCAACTCTTCGGCGTTCATTCCCAGTCCCACCAGCGACCGCGGCGTCGCCGCTTCCGGAATATGGGACCGCCAACTGCTCATCAGGTCCAGCACCTTCATCTCCGGCGTGAGAAAGCGTTCGTACAGGTCGGATATGGTGGCAATGGCCCGGTCGTCAATATGATTGACCAGCCGGGGGTTCTGGTAAAAGTCCGTGTCCCGGCGGGGATCCTGGCGGGCCAGGGCATCCGGGGAAAGAAAATCCGTAGGCTGCCCGTTGTACCGGGCCTGCATACCAGGGCCGGCGGTGAGCTGCGTCATCATGTCTCTGCTTTCGCCTCCGCGGTCATAGGGTTTCTGAAACACCCGGTGGACCACCGCGGTTAATTCGATTTCCCGGTCGGCCAGGGGATGGTTCCGGTCCACGCCCACGCTCTCCGGATCCACGCTTACGCAGCGCACCGGCTGCACGTTCTGGGGGAAAATATCGGGGATATCCCGCAGAATTCCCTGGGGATAAAACCGGCCGTAGCGGGGTTCAGCCAGATTTTCATTGAATTGACGGCGTTTGATCTCCTGTTGCAGGCGCGGGGTATATGCCGGCAGCACCTCGCCCGGCAGAAAACGGAAGGTTTTCCGGTCCCCCGGGGCGGCCCCCATCAGCTCCGTGGAAACGGGTTGGGGCAGAAAATCCCGCCACATATTGATCATCTGCAAAGCGGTATCGGTGTATGCAATCCCGTTTTTTTCCCAGCGCAGTTGAAATTCAATTTCCGCCAGGCTGTCGGTATCAATGCGGTTTTTCATCGTCGGTCTCACTTTCTGAACGGCCCTTCCGTTCTTTTTTATTCATAGTCTTTTCACCGTATGTATAAGATAAGACCGAACTCCGGGGTGTCAATTTTTTCCCGGCTGCCGGGCAATCGATGAAACTGGTGCAACAAAAAAAAATATGCTATGGTAAGCCAATATCATTACCGCCTCTTATCCGGCAGGGACACACAGGGAGGATGCCATGGACCTTTTTCACGCCTTTAGCCATGAAAATTGCGAGGAATGCGGGGAATGCCTGCACCGCTGCCCGGTCATGCAGCTTCCCCGGGAACGGGCTCAACAGGAAATCAAGCGCCTGAAAGCCGGGGAGCCGACCCGACGGGTTTTAAAGCAGTGCACCAGTTGTTTTGCCTGCAACTTTATCTGCC
Organism: uncultured Desulfobacterales bacterium; assembly: GCA_964632805.1. Classification (GTDB taxonomy): domain Bacteria; phylum Desulfobacterota; class Desulfobacteria; order Desulfobacterales; family Desulfosudaceae; genus CAZWCS01. The sequence goes on along the minus strand of CAZWCS010000085.1, from coordinate 11,923 downwards.
CCAACCACTGCAATCCCGCCCAGTTGATCCTGGAGCGCTGGCACCAGACCTATCAAGCCAAAGGACTTCCGGCCCGGGCCAAATATTATGACACCAACCACCGCCCCAATTTCCGGACCTATGTGGTGGACCACCTGCCCGCGGACGAAAAGGCCCTGGTCGCCTCCTGGGAGGACCGCTCTCCCTGCGCGGAAGTTTTCTATCCCGGCTGCAATGTCATCACCGTTCCCTATCTCACCCAAACCCGTCTGCTGGAAGGCATGACCATACGGGGATCTTTGGATATGTGCTGCGGCGAAACCTATTACCGCATGGGCCTGTTTGAAGAGCTGCAACAGGTGGGCCGCCGCCTGCAGGACTATTTCGGCGCCCTGGGGGTCAAGCGCATGATCATTCCCTGCACCGCCGGGCGGAACATGTTTACCAACGTGCTGCCTTCTTTCGGCATCCATTTTGATTTTGAAGTGGTCCCTCTGCTGGAACTGCTCTGGCAGAAAGTGGAAGCCGGGGAACTGGTCTTTTCCCAGCCGGTGGATCTGACGGTGACCATCCAGGAATCCTGCTATGCCAAGATGTTCGGGCCGGCGTACGCGGTCCTTCCCCGCAAACTGCTGCAGGCCGCCGGCGCCCGGGTGATCGAAGAAGAACTCCACGGCGAGTCCGCCCTCTGCTGCGGCATTGCCGGGGGATTCAGCCCCGATTCCGGGTATCATCCCTGGGACATCACCCTGTCCACCATCCGTTCTCTGCGGCAGGCCAAAAAGACCCGGGCCCGGGCCCTGGTGACCTATTGCGCCGGCTGCCTGCAGATGCTCTCCGTGGGTCAGATCGCCTATCCCACTCACGGCATGCCGGTTTATCATCTGCTGGAAATCCTGCAGATGGCCATCGGCGAATCCCCGGCCCGGCTGAACAAAAAACGGGCCCGCACCATGTTTGCCGGGGTGGTCCGCAATCAGATGCCTTTGCTGCTGTCCCCCCGGCGCCATAACGTCCGGGTGGCGGAAAAGGTTTGAGGCCGCCATGTCCGCTTCCACCACCTTTCGCTGGTTCCGGTCCGACCGCTGCCAATTGTGCGGCCTGTGCCTGCAAAACTGCCCGGTGCTCCAGCTTCCCGAGGCAGCGGCAGTGGCCGACAAACGACAGCTTTTAACGGAACACCCGGAAAAATCCCTGGCCTTCCGGTTCTGCACCACCTGTAACGTGTGTGATTCTGTCTGTCCCCACCAGGCCGACCCGTACGAACTGGTCCTGGAGTGTTTTGACCGCCGGGGCCGGGAAAAAGGACTGCCCTACCTGGCCAGAATGGTGGTTCCCAACGAGCCGGAAAACATCTGGTCCGGCGTCCGTCCTCTTATGAGCCAAAGCGAACGCCGGGCCCTGGACCAGTGGGCGGACAATCTGCAAAAGCCCCAGCAGGCGGTGATTCTGACCGGGTTTTACACCAACCTGGTGCCGTACCTGGCCGAAACCGGCGTGGTGCAGTCCCTGGGACTGCCCATTGCCGGCAGCGAAGGGCTCTGGGGCTGTGGGGGCGATACCCACAAGCTGGGCAACATCGGCCTCACCGAGGCGGTGGTCCGCCTGCTGGAGACCACCCTGGACACGCTGGGGGCGGAGAACATTTATTGCTTCATGCAGGCCGAGGCGGCCATGCTCACCGAAATTCTTCCCCGCTACTACGGGGCAAAAAAGCCGACCGGAGTGTCTTCCCTGGATGAACTTCTGCGGGAAAAAATCGAAAGCCAGGCGATTGCTTTGCCCCACCAGCTGGATCTTACCGTGACCGTGCATGACAACTGCATGTCCCGGTACATGGGGGGACGGCCCCAGGAAACCGTGCGCCATATCCTGATCGCCACCGGCTGCCGGCTGGTGGAAATGGAGCACCACTGTTCCCATGCCCTGTGCTGCGGCTGGGCCGCCACCATTCCCACCCTGTACGCGGAAAAATCCGGCAATCCCTTTAAAACCCTGGGGTATCTTTTGTACAGCCTGCACCGCAGGCTGGCCGAAGCCGAAGCCACTGGTGCCGATGCCCTGGTTACCGGCTGTCCGGCCTGTTACCTGTTTTTAAATCTCATCAAAACCGTTACCAACTCCCCTCTCGCGGTATATCACCTGGTGGAAGTGGTGGAGATGGCTTCCGGCGGCACGCTGCCACGGAAAAAGGCCGAAGAACGGAGCTGGGACATCCTGGCCCAGTCCACCACCCTTATTCTGAACTGGCTGGTGTTTCCTTCCTGCCGGCAGCGGTTTTTTCCGCGCCCGCCAAGTACTACCCGGATCGATCCCCCCGCGCCCCAGCCGCGCGGCCAGGCATTTGTTACCCGTCTGCTGGCCGGGATCTACAAAAGCCCCCTGGTCCGCAACCCCGTCTCCCGAACCGGCCTGGCCCTGGTCGTTAAAATCTGGGTGAGAGGCTACGGTGCCTGGTTGAACCGGCAGCAAAAGAAGCTTCCGCGGTAAAACAAGAATATCACAAGCCGATTTGATCGGCGATGCGGCGCATGCCCGTGATGACATCCTCGACCAGATCGCGGATCTCCACCTCCATCATGGCCGCGCCGTTTTCAATGATGGTGCGGTCCACCCCGGCGGCAAAGGATTTGTCCTTCCATTTTTTCATCACCGATTTCACCTTCAGGTCGCTGACGCTTTTGGAAGGCCGCACCAGGGCCGCGGCCGCCACCAGGCCGGTGAGTTCATCAACGGCGTAAAGGCTTTTTTCCATCAGCGATTGCGGTTCCACCTCGGTGAACATGCCATAGCCGTGAGAGACCACGGCCCGGATATACTCCGCCGGCCAGCCGCGTCCGGTGAGAATTTCCTCGGTCTTGCGGCAGTGCTGTTGGGGAAAGCGCTCGTAGTCCAGATCGTGCACCAGCCCCACAATGGCCCATTTTTCCGGATCTTTGCCATATTTTTCAGCCAGGTAGCGCATGACTTCGGAAACCGCCAGGGCATGATTTATGAGATGGGTATGGGTGTTGTATTCCCGGAGCAGTTCCATAGCTTCGGCGCAGGTGGGGGTATGTTCCGGTGTCTGTTCCATAGCGAGTCCGTAATAAAAGCGAAAATATACCGTATTGATTTAGCAGGGGCGGGGAAACATGTCAATGAACTATTTGGCGGCTTTGCCATAGCATTCGATGAAATTTGTTTGATCCATAATCAGAAATCAGGGATGAAGTTCGTCTCCTTTGAAAACCAGGAAAAGCACAAAAGGAATGGCCAGAAAAGCCAGAAGCGCTACGATCATATAGGTGTGGACCAGCCCCGTCCAGTCCGCCATCATTCCCACCAGCAGGGCGGTTGCAGAATCGGAAAGAAAGGTAATGGTCATGTAAATTCCGTTGATAAAGGTTTGATGGACGGTGGCCCGCTCCATCACCAGGGCCAGTACCACCGGACCGGTGGCAAGCATGAAAAAGCCCAGAAGCAGCAGCACGGGAAAGACCCAGAAGCCGCGGGAAAAAATAAACAGCAGCATGAACAGAGGCGTCAGGCAAGTGACAATCAGCAGCGTATTTCTGCGGCCCAGCCTGTCCGACAGGTTGCCGGCCCAGAAGGTGCCGGCGGCGCCCGCAAGTTCAAAAACAGACAAAGACAGGCCGCCGAACCATAAACTCTGGCCTTTAACACTCAGGTAGGTGGGCAGAAAGTGGATAACAGCGGCTTTCATAAACGCTCGGAACAGGACAATGCCGGCGATACAGAGAAACAGTCCCCGGTAATCCTGAAAGACCGCCCCAAAGGAGGGGCCGTCGCCGGGAGCCTTTTTTTCCTGGCGGACGGGCATGTTGCGGAATCGGATAAAGAGCCACAACGAAGCGGCCACACCCAGCGGGATCAGCCGGTAGGTGCCTTCGAGACCCCACAGGGAAACTGCGCCCAGGATGATGATGGGGCCGATTGTGCGGGCGATCTCCCCGCCCACCATGTAAAAGCTCATGCCGCGGCCGATCCGGTCTCCGGAAAAACTTTTGATCATTACCGGGGCCGGCACATGGAAGAGGGCGCCGCTGACTCCCATGCTCAGCAGCAGGAGGATGACCACCCCGTAATGGGGCGACAAGCCGAGCAGGCTCATGCAGACGGCGGTAATGCCGGGGGTAAATATCACGAAATACCGGATTCGAAACCGGTCCAGATGCATCCCGAGCAGAAAATTAAAAAGGTTGGGGATCCGTTGACAGAAGGCAAACAGACCGGCGTAGGTGTAGTTGATGGAGAGCTTTTCCATCAGTAAAGGCAGAATCGGCGCCAGAAAGGAGGAATACACATCATGGATGAAATGGGCCAGGGCCACCGACAACACATTGCGGGATTGAAATTCTGCTTTTGCGTTCATGCCATCATCCATCCGCCTTTCGGACGCTCTTTTCCCGGCGGCCACAGCCGGTGAGATCATTAATATTGATGCCCTCGTAAAAAGTCGGAAAACAGCTTCTTTGTCATACCGGGCTTGACCCGGTATCCAGTTTTTTCAATTACTTAATTATGCATAGACTCCGGGTCAAGCCCGGAGTGACGACTTTTTACGAAACCATCAATATTGGTTTTTCCATACATTTTGCCGTGCCGATAGCGTTATTGTCTCTTTTATCTCATTGTGTTATTTTATGAAACAGGTAAATTATCCGAATATTACCCGGCTCACCGAAGCGGATACGAACAATGACCCGGAATGGTTGGAAGCGATTTACGATTTCTCGATGGGACAACAACCTGTGTCTTACGGACAATGGTAAAAAGCGATTGCGTGCAGCGTCTTATGCCAAGCGTCCGGGAGGAGAAAAATGAGAAGAAATTTACAGAACCCGAGACACCTTCAGGAGAAAGTGGCCCGGGAGCTTGAAACCGGCGAAAAGGTTGAGTGGATCGACATGCCGGTCCCCCGCTTTTTTACCCCTTTCTCCACAAGCGCTTTTCTTTTTGCCATTCCATGGACTGCCTTTGCCATATTCTGGGTTTGTGGCGCATCCGGGTTCAAGATCCCCGATTTTTCGCAAGGATTTGATCTGTTCCCGCTTTTTGGTGTCCCGTTCATTCTGGTTGGTTTGGGCATGCTGTCCAGTCCGTTGTGGGCATACAGAAAAGCCTTCAAGACCGTTTACGTTATCACAAACCAAAGAGCCATTACCTTCGATGGCGGGTGGTCTACCACCATCCGCAGTTACCCGCCGGATAAACTCCAGGATATCTATCGGAAAGAGAAAAAGAACGGATTCGGTGACGTCATCATTGTCCGTAAGGCATGGCGCGACTCCGATGGTGACAGACGAACCGAAGAGCTCGGTTTTCTGGGCATCAGAAATCCCAAGGACATCGAGCAAATGCTCAAAAAACTTGGCGCCCAGGCCGTTCTCCGCGGCGATTGACAGGCCAGCGGACGGATGCGCCCAAAAGGGTGCGCGGAAAAATTTTCCCAAACTGTTTTGTCAATAGGCGTTTTACAATTTATCATGACGAACTTTTCCCACGATCTCATCCATTCGGTACGTTCGAAAGAAACCTGGCAAGTGCGATCCGAACAAATGGCCATCGCGTATTTCCTGCTTAACGGAAATATTATCTACGGCAAAAGCACCGGCGCTTTAAGCGATGCAGATCTGGTAAAGTCTACGGCGATGTTGCAGAAAATTGTCTTGGAGGTGGCTCCCCGGAATTCAACCTATTATCTGATGTTTGAGACGGAGCGCCGGCAGTTATTCCGCCGGTCCCGTCGATTCTATATTGAAAGCATCAAAACCATTTATTCCGCGCACCCGTTTGGGATGTATATTTTACTGCATCCCCATCGTTTTTTTCGCACCGTTTTGAATTTTACCCGCCCATTGCTGCCGTTTCCGGCGGTGGTGGTGACGGGTATGGATGAGGCGTTACAGGTTATTGCCGAACAGGAAAAGTTGCCTGAGGCGCCGACGAATATCCGGCCGGTCATGGACCTCTCTCAATTTCAAGGGGAGCATCGGCAGATTTTTGATGAATTGATGGAGTATCTCAGCAGCCTGGACTGGCTGACGGAGGGAAGTCCGCCGGAGGGCGAAAAACCGGGTTCGCATCCGTTTAAACCGGTTTATGATGTGATCAACCTGGTTAAAAAAGATGTGGACAGCTTGATTCGGGAGCAGGAAACGGCAAAAGAAGCTTTGGCCCGGAGCGAGAACCGCTTCCATGATATCATCGAAGAGATTGAAGACGGGTATTACGAATGTGATCTGGCCGGGTGTATTACCTTTGCCAATAGCGCTTTATGTGACATTTACGGGTATTCCCTCGAGGAGCTTGTCGGCCTGCCGTATCAGGAGTGCCTGGATGAAGCCAATGCCAGAAAAATATTTCCCGTTTTTACGAATTTATATAAAACCGGCCGTCCGGTTAAAAAAATTGAGTACAATATTATCCGCAAAAACGGCACCTCCTGTTCAGTAGAGGTTTCCGCTTCTGTAATGAAAGATGCGAATGAGGAGACCATTGGTTTCCGCGGGATTGTGCGGGACGTCAGCGAAAGCCGCCAATTGAAGGAACAGCTCAAAGAAAGCGAAAAGAAGTACCGGCTTTTATTTAATTATGCGGATGATGCCATTTTTGTGATTCAGGATGATCGAATAAAATTTCCCAATTATCGCAGCCGCCAAATGTTCGGATACAATGAAGACGATGTTGTGGATATCAGATTTATGGATCTGATTCATCCCGATGACCGGAAAATGGTGGTGGATCGATACCTGCGGCGTTTACAGGGAGAAAAAGTGGTTACACCCTATTCGTTTCGCGTTTATACCAAGCATGGCCAGGTCGTCTGGGTTCAGATAAATGCCGCCCGTCTGGAGTGGGAAGGAAGACCGGCCGTCCTGGTTTTTTTACGAGATGTTACCTTGCAGAAAAACATGGAAATCCAGTTGCGGCAGAGTCATAAAATGGAGGCCATCGGCACTCTGGCAGGGGGAATCGCCCATGATTTTAATAATATTCTGGCCTCGATCATGGGATATACGGAGGTGGTTTTGGCGGAAATGCCGCCAAGCAGCCGCGCTTATCGAAATTTGGAGCAAATTCGCCGAACGATTCTTCGGGCGAAAGAAATCGTGCGGCAGATACTGACTTTCAGCCGTCCCGTAAATGACGATCGTCCGCAACCTGTGCAGGTGGGAGCGATTGTCAGAGAGGTCGTCTCTATGCTGGAACGTACGCTGCCTGCACATATCCGGATTACGCAGTCTCTGGATTGCAAAGAAGACCGTGTAATGGCGACCACGGCCCAGCTTCATGAAGTTTTTATGAATCTTTGCACCAACGCCATTCATGCCATGAGTGAAAGCGGCGGGGAGTTGCATTTGTCCATGGCCGCGGTGAAGCTGAATCCGGAGTTCGTTTCCCAGTATGCCGAAGCGGAGCCCGGACGCTATCTGCGGGTTATGATCCAGGACACCGGCTGCGGGCTCAGTTCGGAACAGAAGGAACATATCTTTGAACCTTACTTTACCACCAAGCCGCATGGAAAGGGAACCGGTATGGGACTGGCGGTGGTTCACAGTATTGTTACCGCCAACGGGGGGATTATTACGGTGGACAGCCGGGAGGGGGAAGGCAGCACGTTTTCGGTGTTCTTTCGCTTGGTGGAAGAAACGGTTCGGCCGGATTCGCCGGCATTTACAAAGGCAGAGGCTCTCCCGGAAGGCAGTGAACATTTGTTGTTTGTCGACGACAAAAAGCAGTTGTGTGAAATCGGCAAAAATCTACTGGAACACTTGGGGTATTCGGTTGTTACAGCAACCAGCGCCGAACAGGCCCTGAATATTGTTACCCGGCAACCGGAAGGCTTTGATCTGGTATTAACCGATCTGGTCATGCCGGGCATGACCGGAGATCATTTGGCGAGGGAGCTTTACCGGATGCAGCCCGGGTTGCCGGTTATCATTTTTGCCGGCCATGACGAGCAGGATCTGGCGGTGGATACTGCCAATACAGCGGTAAGCGAATTTTTGGCCAAACCGTATATCGTTGCCGATGTGGCCGTGGCGGTTCGCCGGGCACTGGAGCGGCGCAGGCCGGTGGCCGCAAGTTGAGGGGATATCCGACGTTTATTTTTCCTGGACCGGTTGATAGGCGCAAAGGGGTTCTTCCGCCAGATAATCGCCGGTGGCTTCAAAAGCGCGGGCCCGGCAACCGCCGCAGACTTGTTTGAATTCGCATCGTCCGCATTTTCCTTTGAGCTTGCTGAAATCCCGCAGTGTCAAAAATTCCGGTGATCGTTCCCAGATATGCCGGAAATTTTCCTGTGTGACATCCCCGCAGGGCAACTCCAGAAAGCCGCAGGGCTGGACAATGCCGATGTGGGAGATAAAGCAGAAAGCGGTACCGCCGAGACATCCCCGGGTGACCGCGTCCAGCCCGTGGGTCTGATAAGTTACGGACTGTTTTTCCTGGCGGGCCCGTTGTCGCAGGATGCGGTAGTATTGCGGGGCGCAGGTGGCTTTCAACTGTAAACCGGTTTTTTTCTTTTGATCGTAAAACCAGTTCAGGGTGTTTTCATAATCCGTCGCCGAAATCGCCTGATGAGCCAGTTCCTTCCCCCGGCCGGTAGGTACCAGCAGGAATATATGGTGTGCCACAGCTCCGATATTCTCCGCCAGAGCCATGATATCCGGGATTTCCGCCAGATTATGTCTGGTGATGGTGGTGTTGATCTGAAATTCCACCCCGGCGGCCTGCGCCAGTCCGGCTCCCCGGATGGCTCCCGCATATGCGCCGGAGACCCCGCGGAATTGGTCATGGGATTCCGGGGTGGCACCGTCCAGGCTGATACTGATGCGAGTGATCCCGGAATCCGCCAGACGAAGGGCGGTGGTTTCGGTAATCAGGGTTCCATTCGGGGCCATGACCATTTTCAGCCCCTGTTTTGTGCCGTAGGCAGCGATGTCAAAAATATCGTCTCGCAGCAGCGGCTCCCCCCCGGTGAGAATAACAATGGGGGAGCCGGTTTCGGCAATCTGATCGAGCAGTCGCAGGCAGGAAGCGGTGTCCAGTTCCCCGGAATAGCTTCCATGGCGGGCGGATGCCCGGCAATGACGGCAGGAAAGATTGCAATTACGGGTGGTTTCCCAGGCAACCAGCCGCAGATCCGACGTTTGCAGGGTTTTCTCATTACTCGCAGGCGGTGAGGAAGTCATGACAGATATTGTTCCCAACTGTTTTTTACGACAGTTCCCGGGCGGCATCCTTGGCAAAATAGGTCAGAATCGTATCCGCGCCGGCCCGTTTGATGGACAAAAGGGTTTCCATCATTACCTGTTTACCGTCGATCCAGCCCATTTGATCGGCGGCCTGAATCATGGCGTATTCGCCGCTGACATTGTAGGCGGCTACGGGATAATCGAATTCTTCCCTTATACGGGTGATAATATCGAGGCAGGGCAGGGCCGGTTTGACCATGATGATGTCCGCCCCTTCTTCAATATCCATGCTGGCTTCCCGGAGGGCCTCCAGGGCATTGGCGGGATCCATTTGATACGTTTTCCGGTCACCGAATTGGGGCGCCGAGTCGGCTGCCTGCCGGAAAGGGCCGTAAAAGGCGGAGCAATACTTGACTGCATAGGACATGACGGGCAGGTGGCTGTACCCCTCATCATCTAAAAGACCCCGGATTTCGGCGATCCGGCCGTCCATCATATCCGACGGCGCCACCATATCCGCACCGGCTTTGGCATGGGACAGGGCAATTCTGGCCAGCAGATCAAGGGTGGCATCATTGTCGATGGTCTTGTTTTCCACGATACCGCAATGGCCGTGATCCGTATACTGACACAGGCAGACATCGCTGATTACCAGCAGATCGGGCAGTTTGTTTTTAACGGTCCGGATGGCTTTCTGCGCAATACCGTCGGCGGCATAAGCACCGGTGCCAAGGGCGTCTTTTGTCTCCGGGACACCGAAGACCATGATGGCCGGGATACCCAGGTCATATGCCTCTTTGGCCTGTTGGATCAGATTATCCACGGAAAGCTGGTACTGGCCGGGCATGGAAGGAATGGGTTCTTTTTTGTCTTTACCCGGTATGGCAAAGAGCGGCAGTATCAGGTCGTCCGGGGACAATTTTGTTTCGCGGATCATCCGGCGAAAAGCCTCGTTTTGTCTCAGGCGCCTGGGTCTGTAATCCGGAAAAAGCATGGCAGAATGCTCCTGGTGTTAGAACGGATCGCAATTCAGTGATTATCATGTATCAGGCCGATTTCTTCATCTGTTAAGTAGCAGGCCGGGTCCGGTGCCCAGAGATCGCCGGTGGCGGCTTCCGCCCGGACCCGGAAATTGCCGGCACAAATATCCAGCCAGCGGCATTGGGCACAGCGCCCTTTGACGTGGTCTTTTTTGTCCTTGAGCTTGGCCATTAACGGTTCGCTGGTATCGGCCCATATCCGGGAAAACGGCTGTTGGCGGACGTTTCCAAAGCTGTAATGACGCCAGAATTGGTCGGCATAGACTTCCCCGTCCCAGCTGATACAGCCGATCCCCCGGCCGGAATTGTTGCCCTGGTTCATCTTCAGCAGCTCCAGAACTTCCGCCGCTCTTTCCGGATTTTCCCGGGTCAGTCGCAGATAGACGTAAGGCCCGTCGGCATGATTGTCCACCGTAAGAACCTCTTTGTCCAGTCCTTTATCATGCAGGGCTTTGGTCCGATCGATAATATAATCGACAATTTTTCGCGTGTCCGCATGCGAGAGGTCTTCGTTTATCAGGGCGGTGCCCCGGCCGGAATAAACCAGGTGATAGAAGCATACCCGGGGAATATTTTCTTTTTCGAGGATATCGAATATGATCGGTACTTCATCGGCATTGGACTGGCTGATGGTAAAGCGGAGACCAACCTTGATCCCGGCTTTCTGGCAGTTGGCGATGCCCTGCATGGCCATGTCAAAGGCGCCTTCGAGGCCGCGAAACCGATCATTGACTTTTCGTCCCCCGTCCAGGCTGATACCGACATAGGACAGTCCGATATCTTTCAATGTTCTGGCCGTGGACTCGTCAATCAGCGTCCCGTTCGTAGATATAACCACCCGCATGCCTTTCTGGACGGCGTATTCTGCCAGGTCCGGCAGGTCTCGGCGCATCAGTGGTTCACCGCCGGAAAGAAGCAGAACCGGTGCTTGAAACGCCGCCAGATCATCGATGAGCGCCAGTCCTTCCCGGGTCGACAACTCCTTGTCATCCGCCTGGGCTTTGGCATGGGCATAGCAGTGGACGCATTTCAGGTTGCATCGTTTGGTAATATTCCAGACGACCACCGGGCGTTTGTCTTCCGAAAATTGCAGCAAGTGCGATGGTAAAAGGGTGGAATCCCGGTTATATCGAAGGGCGTCGGAGGGTTCGGTTGTTCCGCAATAAAGCTTTGAAATCCCGATCATTTCATATCCAGTTTGTCATTCGGTTGGGACGTTTTCCGGTATGTCATGTTAAATTCCTGTTTAACAAGGTTGTTCAGCCAGGAGTCGGGGAACATGAGGGATTGCGGTGTAATGGAAAAACTTTTTTTGCCCGCTTTTTCGGAAAGCAACTGAAAGCCCTCCACAAAATTTCGGGCAATTTCTTTGTACAGTGTTTCAAAACTCGCATAGTTGTTATCCAGATATTGACGAATAATATGGCAGATGGCGTCGTCAGTAAAAATAATATCGATGTTGTGTCGGCTGTAAAAGTAGGGCTCGATATTTTTAATTTCTTTATAGTAAGCGGTGACAGCGACAAAGGCATTTTCCATATCGGTGATGGTTTTTAAACAAATATCTGCCAAAACATCAATACGTTCCGGTGTTAAGGAGAAATCGTACTTCTGGGCAAGCATATGACAATTTTCTTCAATGTGTTGTTCAAGTAAGCCGCTCCGCGGCAGGGGAGCGGCGCCCCATTGTTTAATCAAACG
>CAZWCS010000084.1:0-19411 GCA_964632805.1 uncultured Desulfobacterales bacterium | reverse complement strand
GAATCGCGAGTGGTTTCCGGCAGCAGCAGGCAGAATTCTTCGCCCCCGTAACGGGCAATGGTGTCCACCACCCGCAGCCGGTTGGCAAGCAGCGCGGCGATCTGGATGAGGACCTGGTCTCCGGCCTGATGGCCGCGGGTATCGTTGATTTTTTTGAAATGGTCGATATCGATCATGATTAAAGACAGGGGGGATTGGTAACGCTGGTGGCGTTCCACCTCTTCTTTCAGTCGGGATTCAAAGTAGCGGCGATTATGAATTTCCGTAAGGCTGTCCCGGGTATTCATATCGATCAGTTTTTTTTCGTAGGCGGCCACTTCCGTCGCGTCCTGAATCACCATGTAGATGTATTCCACTTCGTTGGCTTCGTTGCGCAACGGCCCCAGGGTGCAGTTCTGCTGCATGTATTGAAAGTCCGGATCCAGGTGGTGAACCGGTTTCACCGGCAGGGTATATTCATGCAGTTTCTGGGAAAAAAAGGCAAAATTGCCGAAGCGGAGCACGGCTTTGCAGTTTCGCAAAAACCATTTTTCGTTCAGGTTGGGAAAATGGTCCAGCAGGGGCGTGTTGATGATTTTTTCTGCGGGGATCCTGGTGTGGATTTCCAGCCAGCGGTTCCATTTATGAACATGCAGATTCTTGTCCAGAACGGCAATTCCCAGATTCACCATGTTGAAAATTTGGGCTTCGATCATGCGTAATTCTCCATGAAATTGGCCAGGGCTTCTTTCATCCAGGCGATGGATTCGGGCTTGGTGATGGTCAGCAGCAAGCCGTTGGTCGCTTTTTCCTCAAAAGAAAAGACGGTTTTAATGATGATCGCCTGCAGGGAGGGGTCGCAGAAGTCTTGCAGCAGTTCCGGAAAGTTTTTGTCGGCGGGAATCATGGTGGGCGGGGAGTAGGTTATCACGGTGGCCAGCAGCTCCCCGATTTTTCCAATACAGGCACCGATCATGATATTACCGATTTCCAGAATAACGCCGTCCTGCTGCATCCGGTTATAGGACGGTTCCACGGGAGACGGGGCGGGATTTCCCGTCAGGCGGACAAGATCGCTGCTTGCGCCTCCGGAAATCACCAAAAAGCTCCGGCCGGAAAAATCCCCCCAGAAATTCTGTTCGATAATATGGATATTACCACCTTCTTTTTTTCTTATTATGTGCAGATAATCCGGTATGGAGTCAATACCCGTCACCTGGACTTCCGGTGCATTCAGCGATACACGGATGTCGATCACTTCGCCCAGATCGGCGCTGGCGCTGCCAAAGGCAATATTCATCAACTCTTCCAGTATCTCTTTTTCGTCCCGGGAAAGGTCGTTTGGGCTTATGTCTGTCATATCGCTTTTATATCATGATGCCGGCAGAAGGTCAAACAGCTTCTTTTTTGGGGTAGGGAGAATTTACAGGGATAATGAGAAAGGAAAGGTCAATTTCTGGTGCTGCTTTTGCGCACAGCCGGTGCAAAAACCATCTGGATGCCGGATCAAGTCCGGCATGACGAATTATGGGCGTTTGTGCCGGCATCATAAATAATATGGCTGGAATACTTTACAGCTATAAAAGATTTTGTTTTTATAAAGATGCGGAAGCGATTCCGAAACATCAGGCTGTTTTCCCCTTACCGGCCGGGCTTGAAAATCCGGTCTTTTCCCCTTATAACAGGAAAGACAGGGAAGGTATGGGTATGGTGGAATTGATCGGAAAGGAAATGACGGCGTAATGACAGTCAAGTTCGGCATTATCGGAACCGGGGCGGTGGGCGGATACTATGGCGGCCTGCTCTGCCGCTATGGATATGAGACCCATTTTCTTCTGCACAGTGACTATGACCACGTCCGGGAAAAAGGGCTGCGGGTTGATTCCAGAGACGGGGATTTTCATTTAAGGGATATTTCCGTCTATCAGCGGGCCACGGATATGCCGCCGTGTGATATTGTGCTGCTGGCCCTGAAAACCACCGCCAATCATGTATTGGCAGATGTTCTGCCGCCAGTGGTCAAACCGGACGGGACGGTGGTGGTCTTGCAGAACGGCCTGGGCGTGGAGGAGCAGGTGGGGGAACTTCTTCCCGGCGCAACCATTCTGGGCGGCCTCTGTTTTCTGTGCAGCAATAAGCTGGGGCCGGGGCATATTCACCATCTTGATTTCGGTTCCATCCGCATTGGGGAATACCGGCGGGACGGTTCTCCGGCGGGCCTAACCCCGGCGGTGGAAAACGTGCGCGCGCTTTTTCAGAAGGCCGGCATCACCGTCTCCACCACGGACAATCTGGGGCTGGCCCGCTGGCAGAAACTGGTCTGGAACATGGCCTACAACGGGGTTACGGTGGTGCTGGCCGCCACCACCGATCAGCTTATGGCGGACGCGGCGGCCCTGGCCCTGGTCCGGAGTATTATGGAAGAGGTGTGCGCCGGCGCCGGCGGTTACGGGTACAGTCTGAACAATGAATTTATTGAGAAGATGCTGGCGACCACCGCCAAAATGGTCGCTTACAGCCCCAGCATGAAACTGGATTATGAAGCCGGCCGCCCTTTGGAAGTTGAAACCATTTACTGGCGTCCCATCCGGGCCGCCCATAAAAAGGATGTTTCCATGCCCAGGGCGGAAACCATTGCGTGGCAGCTGGAATATCTGGACAGCCGGAACAGGCGGTCCTGAATGCGGGTGGCGGTTTTAATCAGCGGCGGTCTGGATTCACTGGTGGCGGCTCGTCTGCTGGTGGAACAGCAGCAGGATGTCTTTGGTCTGCATCTGCAGGTGGGGTATAACGACCTGACCGACGGTGAGGTGGCGCAACTGGCGGCGGTCGGGGGCTTTCCGGTAAAAGTCCGGGATTGCCGGCGGGCGTTCCAGTCCCGCATTGTTGATTATTTTACCGAAGCGTACCTGCGGGGGGAAACCCCCAATCCCTGCCTGTGGTGTAATCCCTGTATAAAGTTCGGGCTGGGGTGGGAATATGCCCGGCAGATGGGCGCAGATAAAATTGCCAGCGGGCATTATTGCCGGCTGGAAGGAAATGGTGAAGAGCGGCGCCTGCTGCAGGGGCGGGACAAGGGAAAGGAACAGAGTTATTTTCTGGCCCTGCTGCCCCGCTCCTGTCTGGCGACCATCTGTTTTCCCGTGGGACATTTGACCAAAACGGAAGTATTGCATCTGGCCCGGAACAAAGGGCTGCGACCGGCCGCAGCCAAAGAAAGTCAGGATATCTGCTTTATTCCATCCCGGACAAGTTGCAGCGATTTTATTGCCGGGCAGGGGCGGAAACTGCCGCCGGCAGGATATATCGAAGATATGCAGGGCAATATTCTGGGGGAACACCCCGGTATCCAGTACTTTACCGTTGGCCAGCGCCGGGGAATCAACTGTCCGGCACAGCGTCCTTACTACGTGGCGGCCCTGGATGCGGCCCGCAATCGCGTCCGGGTCGGCTTCCGGGAAGAGCTGCGGGTCGGAAACTGCCTTCTGGACAAGATGAACTGGCTGATTGTTCCCCCTCGGGCCCCCCTGCCGGTGACGGTAAAGGTGCGCTATCGCCATCCGGCAACAGCGGCGCTGGCTTCCCCGCTGGGGGACGGTGGGGTTGAGATTGCTTTTTCGCAACCCCAGTTCGGCATCGCCCCCGGCCAGGGCGCCGTATTGTATGACGGCGAGCGGGTCGTCGGCGGCGGCATTATCCGCAAACCGCCGGAAGCGTCCGGTTGAATCGGTCGGCCATGAACACTTTTCGGATAATAACCCTGGGCTGCAAAGTCAATCAAAGCGAGTCGGAAGTGCTGGCGGCCGCGCTGTTGTCGTCCG
The DNA here is from genome assembly GCA_964632805.1 of uncultured Desulfobacterales bacterium. Lineage (GTDB taxonomy): Bacteria > Desulfobacterota > Desulfobacteria > Desulfobacterales > Desulfosudaceae > CAZWCS01. Next base: position 15,611 of record CAZWCS010000084.1, on the reverse strand, counting down.
GCTGGACCCTGGCGGCGGCGGACGGCCCGGCGGAAGTTTGTATTGTGAATACCTGTACGGTGACCGGCCGGGCGGCCATGCAGTGCCGCCAGGCGCTTCGCCGGTGTCGCCGGGAAAATCCGGACGCTTTGATTATTGCTACCGGCTGTTACGCTTCGGTAGGGGGAGAGGAGTTGCAGCAAACCGGGGCGGTGGACTGGATTGTCCCGCATCGGGCCAAATACCGGATTCCGCGGATGCTGGCGGAAACCTTTATTGACCGCACGGCCTGGCCGGCGGTCATCGCGCCCGACAGCGCCGATTCGGTTTTTTCGCCCCGCCCGGACGGCGATTTTCCCGTCCTCTCTGCCTCCGGCCGCCTTTTTTTTAAAACCCGGGCCTTTCTGAAAATACAGGATGGTTGCAATTCCTTTTGCACCTACTGCATTGTTCCCTATACCCGGGGAAGAAGTGTGAGTATGCCGCCGGATACGGTTTTATCCGTTCTTCGTTCGCTGGCCGCATCCGGATACCGGGAAATTGTGTTAAGCGGTATTCATCTGGGAGCGTATGGACTGGACCTTTCCCCCCCGATCGCTTTGCGGAATTTGTTGGCGCGGATTGCCGCCGGGCAGCCGGCGGACCGCATCCGGCTGAGTTCCATCGAGCCGGCGGAACTTACGCCGGAGATTATTCAACTGGCAGCGGATTCGGAGATTTTCTGCCCCCATTTTCATGTTCCGCTTCAAAGCGGAGCGGATACGCTTTTACAGAAGATGGGCCGGCCGTATTCCGCCTCTTTTTTCGGGGATCTGGTGCACCGGATTCGGGCAAAAGTTCCCGGCGCCGCCATCGGGGCGGATGTGCTGGTGGGTTTTCCCGGAGAAGGGGAGAAGGAGTTTGCCGCCACCTGTGACTTGATCCGGAACACGCCGGTGACCTATCTGCATGTTTTCCCGTTTTCGCCCCGGCCGCAAACCCCGGCCCGGACTTATGACCGGCAGGTTACCCCGGCAATTATCAAAGAACGCTGCCGCCTTTTGCGGGAAATCGGCCGGGAGAAAAATCAGGCCTTTTACGCAGAAAACGCGGGGGAAACCTCCGAGGTTCTGGTGGAAACCCGGCGGGATGAAATATCCGGAAAGCTGAAAGGCCTTACCCCGAATTATGCCACCGTTTTTTTTTCCGGGCCGGACAGCCTGATGTCCCGCCTTGTCCGTGTTCGTATCGGAGCCCCGCGGAAAGAAGGCGGGGCTCACGGAACGATGGTGGAAGGATGAACGGCGCGGATGGTTTCTCCCTCGCAAGGGGTATGGCCGGATTTTCCGTTTTTTTGAATCAGTTGTTTTCCGGGCGGCTTCGAAATTCCTTGAGCATTTCATTGGGAACCACCCGTACCAGTTCATTGAGGGTGGTGAATTCGAGTTTGGAAATGCCGTCATCCAGCATGGTTTTCATGCCGTTTTGCAGCGCGATCTGCTTGATTTCCCGTGAAGACGCTTCCCGGTTCAGGGCCCGGGCGATTTCCGGATCAACAACCAATATTTCCGAAATCAGGGTTCGGCCCTGATACCCGGTAAAATTGCAGGTCGGACAGCCTTCGCCCTGGAAAAAATTGAGATGCGCGGGAAAGTTTTTAAACAGCGGCTCCCATTCTTCTTCGGCGGGAATGTAGGGAACCGTGCATTCGGCGCAGTTTTTCCGGATAAGGCGCTGGGCCAGAACGCACATCAGGCTTGAAGCCATTTGGTTGTAGTCGATGCCGAGGTCAAACAGACGGGGTATGGCTCCCACGGAATCGTTGGTGTGGACCGTGCTTAACATCAGATGGCCGGTTTGCGCCGCATCGAAACTGATCTGGGCCGTTTCATTATCCCGGATTTCTCCGATCAAAATCGCGTCCGGATCCAGCCGGAGAAAGGACCGCAGAAGTCTGGCAAAGTTGAGATTGATTTTGCTGTTGACCTGGGTCTGCATGATGCCGGGAAAACTGTATTCGATCGGGTCTTCGGCCGTGATAATTTTTATGGCGGGGTCAAAAATATACTGGAGCGCACTGTACAGGGTGGACGTTTTGCCGCTGCCGGTGGGGCCGGAAACCAGAACCATGCCCGCCGAACTTTTGAGGAATTGCTTCAAGGGGTTGATGACATGATGGGAGTGGCCGAGCTGGTTAATATCGACTTTGGCTTTGCGGGGATCCAGGATGCGGATGGTCATATTCTCCCCGGCGATGCCCGGACAGGTGGCCACCCGAAAGTCGAGATAGACATGCTCGCTTTGCTGGGGATCGAAATAATTCACCCGGAAGACCCCGTCCTGGGGTAGCCGTCTTTCCGCGATGTCCAGGCCGGAGATTACTTTGATTCTGGAGATGACGGCGTTGATGAGCTCATGAAGTTTTTGATCCAGCCATTTGACCTGCAGGGTGTGCAGCATGCCGTCAATCCGATAGCGCAGGCGGGGGGTTTTCCGATCCTGTTCCAGGTGAATATCGCTGGCGTTATTCCCGATGCCGTATTTTACGATATAATTGACCAGTTCCTGGGCTTCGATATTGGACAGGCCGTAATTTGTTTTATCCTTGGGACTTTTTTCTTCGATCTCCGTGTTTAAATTGATTTCCAGGGCGTCCAGGTTGGTTTTCCGGGTAGTCGGCGTCTGGCTTTTATCGCTCATTAAACCGGTTTGGTAAATTTCTTCAAACAACCGTAAATAATTGTCTTCGGTAATAAAAACAGTAGTGATGGCCAAATGGGAGTAGACATTATGAATATCCGCCGCCGCCCCGATGTGTTCCGGATTATGGATGGCGATTGTCAGGCGGTTGTCTTCAAGGGATAGCGGCAGAACCTGATTTTTCTGGGCGTATTTGGCGCCGACGATATTGACAAGCGCCTTTCTTTGGGAATCATCCAGGTTCAGCCGGGATATCTGTTTAAACGGCAGGTGGTGCTGGGTGGAAAGAGCCTGATAGAGCTGGTCCAGGGAAATGAAATTTTTTTCCAGCAGCAGTTGGCCCAGCGGCTGTTCCTGGTGGAGTTGTTCCCGCAGGGCCGCCATCAGCTGGTTTTGATTCAGAACGCCCTGTTTAATTAAAATTTCTCCCAGTTTCAGTTGTTTACTGTATTTTTTCAGAACATAGTCAAGGTCGGCGGGGTTGATAATGCCCGATTCACATAAAATTTTCCCCAGTGTACGCGGGGAAGGCCGGTTTCGGGGCGGCGGTTTCAGATCCCGTGGTTTTAAAAAATCCAGCTTTACGGAAAATTCTCCAAACTGATCGGCGCCGAGCAATTCGAATAAAATTTCTTCTATCCCCTCGGCCGTTAAATAGCCGTGCCGGATCAATATTTCCGCGGGTGTCTCGCTGTTGCGTTTTGACTGTAAAATGTTGGCCAGTCTTTCCTTGCCAAGCAGGCCTTTCTGGACACTGATTGCACCGATATTGTCATTGAGCGGCGATTCATGAAAAATGAGTTGGCGCTGGCCACTTGACCATGTGTTTACAGGGGGGAAGATCGTTTCCCGGGAAAAGCGGTAGGTTTTTTCTTCTTTTTGCTGTATTTTCAGAGCATTATATACATCCATCGCCGTTGCGAAACCTTCTTTGATCAAACAGTCACCGATTCGAATAGAAGTGTTCGGCGGAGAATTGGCTTCGGTCATGTTTTTTGGCCCTTTTCTGGTTTATCCTTGAATTTTGATTGTTATTTCATTAATGATAATAGTTTACTATAGCATTTTTCAGGTCATTGCACAACAAATAAAGTCTATGAGTGACAACAGTGGTAAAGTCTATGAGTGACAACAGTGGCGGGAGGCGGTATGCACATTCACCGGGTAGATGCCAGAGATCTGCCGGATTTATGGTTTCAGGCGGTCTATGATATTCTTGATATCGGCGGGAAATTTACCATTGACCGGGGGTCTTTTGCCGGGCAGACCCGGCTGGAATACGATTATTTTATCGGTTATGTGAAATATCCCGGCACCCGGCCCATACTCCCCGATATCCCTCCCGCCTGCGGTATTCCCAATCCGGTTGATGAGGACTATGTTTATGGCGGACCAGGATATGACCGATCCTATATCGAGTATTTAATGACACCGCATAAGCAGCCCGGGGAATCCTATACCTACGGGGAACGGTTGACCCGGGCGCCCTTGAGCGGCATGAAGGCGGACTGGTGGCAGAAAAGGGAGACGGACATTATCGATAAACGGGAACCGGACGGAAAAATTGTTTTTGAAGAAAACGGCCGGTTCTATATCAACCAGATTGAATGGGTGATCGATACCTATAAACGGTTCGGGGCGCGGAATAATCAGATGGTCTTGCAGGTGGCGGAACCCTCCGACCTGGCCCTGATTGATCCCCCCTGTCTGCGGTCGATTGATACCCGGATTCAGGAGGACCGGCTGGTCTTTTATGTCTATTTTCGTTCCTGGGATCTCTGGGGCGGTCTGCCCGCAAATCTGGCCGGAATTCAGAATCTGAAAGAATATATGGCCGCAGAAATCGGTGTGGACGATGGAGAGATGATTGTGGAAAGCAAGGGACTCCATATATACGGGTATGCCGAAGACTTGGCCAGGCTGAGATGTTTGAAGGAGTGATGAGAAAATGCATGCTGTCAGAGCAGACACAGCAAAAAACCGGCTTTACATTACCCTGGGGGCCTTCACCAGTTATGACGAAATGTATGAAGTGGCCCTGCAGCTTCGCAACGAGACCAATAAGCTCCAGAAGGGGTTTACGGCGCTTACGGATCTCCGGAATTACGAAATGCTGGGGAAAAATTACGAGGCGCTGATAAAGGGCATTCAGCTTTTTCTGATTGACGCCGGGGTATCATCGGTTATCCGGGTGGTCCGGAAATTCGGCGCCTGGGGGCATTTGCAGCTGGATAAAGCGTCCATGGACGCCGGATATCACGCTGCTTATGTGCACAGCATGGAAGAAGCCATGGCCATGCTGGATCGCCGGGAAAATGGCCGGCAAGACTGATATTCTCTGTTTTTTCAACTGGCGCCGGCCGAAAAGGGCAAATCGGTGAAGATTTATGCGGCTGCGGATATCCACGGGAGAGCCGGACGGTTTGCATTGATTCGAAAAAATGCGCTGGCCGCAGGGGCGGATTGTATTGTCATGGCCGGCGATATCGGGGGGGTCTTTTCCCAGAAGAAAGCTGCTGACCAGATGGCCGCCCTGCCGGTGCCGGTTCTGGCGGTTCGCGGTAACAGTGATCGACGCCGGGCGGAGAAAATCCTCTGGCGCCGGCCGGAAGTGGCTTCTCTTCATTTTACCAAAGTCATGATGGGGGGGCTTTGCCTGGCGGGGATCAGCGGAACCGTTCTGCTTCCGTTTGAATCCCGTTTGCGTTTCCGGGAAAGAAGTTTTCAGAAACGGATCGGCTCCTTTTTTCAGGGCGTACAAGTGATGGTGGTGCATGTTCCACCGCGGGGGGTGCGGGATCAGGTCCTGGGCCGGTTTCACGCCGGATCGGCCGTATTGCGGGAGATGGTTCTGCGGTTTCAGCCGGCGGTAGTGATTTGCGGTCATATCCACGAATGTGCCGGGGCGGCCTATCTGGGGGAAACATTGGTGGTCAATTGCAGTATCGGCCGGACGGGAGCGGGGGCGCTGGTTGATTATTCCCCCGGAAGCAGGCCGAAGGCGGACTTTTTATAAGCGAACCGGGCTTGGAAAACGGTTGGCCGTCCGGAAGGAACCAGCGGGCGGTTAAGACAAAATCGCAAAATAGGCCAGACTGGCCAGGATGATGCCGGTACAGGGCAGCCACAGATGCCGGTACACCGGACGCAGCGTGGTTTCAAAAAACTGGTTGGACAGAAGCAGGCAGAGATGAACCGGTGACAGAAGAACACCGGTAAAACCGCAGGTCAGCCCCACCATAAGGTAAGCCATTATTGCAGTCTCTGAATGCTGCGGATTGATCAGAGACAGCAGAAGCGGAAAGGTGCTGCCGACAAAAGCGATGGTGATGCCGGTCAGTAACCCGATAATGAACGGCAGCAGAACACAGATCAGAAGCAGCGGAACTCTCAGGTAAACAAGTTCGGCTGAGATCCGGTTGACGGCCCCGCTGTCATCCAGTATCTGTTTGAAAAGCAGAATGGCCGCCACCATATAGACCATCTTCAAAACCTGGGGATTGGTCGCCATGGCCCGGCACCGGGCAACCGGGAAGTGGTTGGTTTTCCAGACAAGCAGGACGCCGGCACCCAACGACAGAATGAGGCCAATTTCCTTGGCAACGGGCAGGGCCGGCCACAGGGCCGTGATTACTCCCCCCAGTGTCAGACCGAGGATGATTACCAGTAATATCGGTGCCAATTCCCTGAAAAAGGCCGCTGCCACAAGGACGGGATTGGCGGCGGCGCTTGGCGCAGCAGCGGTTTTTTCTCCGCCATCCGGGACGGCAAGGCTTTGGACCCGAATCGGCAGCCAGCCCAGACCAAAGACCAGCAGAGTAAAGGGGAACATCACGGCGATGAAATAAAGCAGATTCATGTCCGCCAGGGAGGTGGCCAGCAGGACGCCGGGATACATGGGCCACCAGTACTCCCAGATATGCCGGAACCAGTAGTTGATGTAGCTCAGGGTGGCGGGGGAAAGTTCGGAGCGGCTGCCGATTTCTTTGACCATCGGCGCGGAAAAAACGGCGCCGCCGGGCATCGGCAACAGCCCGATCAACAAGGGAAAGGCGGTTATGCTGAGCCGGGGATTTTTTACCAGAATTTGAAAATTTTTCAGCAGGCGCTGCATCTGACCGCAGGTTTCCAGACTGTTGCTCAGGATAAGGATCAGGGCGACAATGATACAGAGCGTCACGGTCCGGGGAGCCAGGAGTGCGGACAGTGCGGACCGGGCCGCGGGGGCCGGCGGCATGGCAAACAGCAGTGCCAGGAGAATGGTTCCGCCCAGAAAAGCGTTGGCCAGGGAGACCCGGTTGCGCAGGGCCAGGATAATCACTGCAAAAACAATGGCGATTCGTACCAGCGCCGGTAGTGTTGCAAACAGGTTCATGAAAACGGCAGTCTGTTTTATCTGGTTTTCCGGATCTCTCCAGCAAACGGTTTCTCAAGAATATTCGGGCCGGAAAAGCGGGGATCATTCATCACGCATTTCCTTTTCCCCCTTTTTTTGGAGAAACTGGAGATAGGACGAGGCGGGATAAAACGCGGCGTCGTTTTTGGCGGCGGCAATTTCATTTAAGGCTTCTCTGATTTCTTTTGCTTCCGTTTCGGAAATTACCTGGATGTCCGCAAATTTTTGCTTGATAATACTCAGGGAAAAGGTGCCGTTGGTTTGCTTTAAGTAATCGGCGGCGGTTTTCCGGACGGATTGCCAGGTTTCCTTGCGGTATTGATTTTCCAGGGGGGTCAGCTGGTCGATATGTTTTATTTGCCGTTTGTGAAAACGCCGCAGATAGTATTTGCGGAGAACGGTTGACCACAAAACGAACAGGGCAGCGGCGGCGAGGCCGCTGGCAATCCCTAAAGCTCCGGGAGAGACAATCAGCCCGCCTTCCATTATGACAAATCCCGCGGCCCCGCCGGCCAGCAGACAGACGAGAACGCCCACGCCGAAGAATTTCAGAACAGCGGTCAGTCGGGACCGGCGGTAGGAAAGAAGCGCTTCCAGAAGGTGCGTCAGCCGTTCACTGTGAATTTCCAGAAAGGTGGCCAGATGATCCAGATGATAGTGCGGCGCCTGGAGAAGGGCCTGTTTGAGGGCTTCGCGCTGGTTGTCCAGATGCCGCAAATACCCGTCTTCGGCGGACGGGAGCGAACCCGTCTGCTGTCGGACCCGCTGGGAATAGGTCAGCCAGATGGGCGGAATATCTTTGCGCCCGGTAATCTGCGACAAATTCCAACAGAGTGTCCCGTACACCCGCAGCAGGTCATTTAAGGAGGCGCATTCATCAATGCGGTTCAGGACAAATAAAACCCGGTCTTCAAAGGTGTGGCTCGGCAGGGTTTCGCGCAGGCTGATATGCGCTTCCCGAATGGTGCCGGCTTTATGCGGATCGAAAAGCACCAGGACCAGATCGGCAATGTGGGCCAGGTCACCGATAACCTGCTGATAATCGTAACCGCGGTCCCGTTCGGTGATACTGTCCAGCATGCCGGGTGTGTCAATAATGGCAAAATGTTTTAAAAACGGAGAATTGATTTTTTTTAAGCAGAAATGGGCGGCAAACTGGCCGCCGTGTTTTTTCAGACCTTCAAAGGGAAAGTCCGGATTGGCCAGCAGATATTTTCCATCCCGTTTTTCGGTCACCCGCACTTCGTCTTCCGCCAGCAGATTTTCATCACAGGTGAGGACAGTGAAGGAGTCGTCCGTGGGGGCCTGGCCGGTGGCCTGGATGTCGGCTTCCAGAAAGTCGTTTATCAATGTGGATTTTCCGGAGGAGTAGTTGCCGATAATCAATACCAGCGGGCGCCATTTTATGTTCGATGCCAGCGCGGAATCGCTGTATCCATATTTTAAAGCTACGGGCGTCAGCCGGTTGTCCACCAGCTCCAGCAGATCCGCACGCAGAATCGCAATATAGTCTTCGGTGTTCATCGGGTTCATTTCGTTTTCTGTAATGTCATGGCCGGACATATTGTTCTCTTTCCGATTGCTTCGGTATCAGGCATGAGAGCCGCTGGTAACGGCCGCAAATATTTTATATCTGCTATCAGACGGCGTAGGATGTGTCAATAATTAATCGGTTTTACCGGTTGCCGGAGCCCGCCTGAAAAGTTTCTATGACGGACCGGGCATCGATTGACAAAGCAGTAAAGTTGTCAAAGGTGATATGGGAAAATCCCAGGGAATACCGGTTTTTGATTGCTTCGAACAGGTTCAGGTAGTTGGTCAGGATCCGTTCCTCCCAGGGCAGCTGCAAGCGGTCCGCCAGGGACCGGATGTCTTCCCGGTTTCCTTCGATTTCCAGAAAATCTCCGTACGGCATGGTATCCAGGCAGAGAATGGTCGTTCCGAAAGGAAAGGTTTCCCGGTATTTTTCGTAGACCTGTTCCTCATGAAAGCCCAGTGCTTCCAGGATTTGGCGGGTAATGGCAAAATCGCTTACGGTTATCTCCAGTTCCTGGTAGCTTTTGTACTCGGTATCGGGCACGGCCGGTTCACATTTATAGGTCAGCGTGGCACTATGGTCCCGGCGCAGCCGCAGCAGCGATTTCCGGGCAAGCAGAGAACCGTTTTTGTCTTCAAAGCGGAGGTTGGTTTCAAAATTTTTTCCCCGGGATTTCGCCCCCAGCGACCGGATACGCTCTCGGATGACCTGCGTATCGGAAAGATAAAATTTGACTTCGGTTTCTTCAGCCATGATTCGTCCTTTTGTTGTTATGAACTGGCCGTTTTTCACCGGTAAGCTGGCCGCAGGCGGCATAAATATCGGCGCCTTTGCTCAAGCGGGTAATCACGGTAAATTTGTTGTGATGCAGGATATTCCGGAAAGTTTCCACGGTCCGGTCGGAGGGCCGCTGAAAATCGCTTTTTTCATGTTCGTTAAAGGGAATAAGATTAATTTTGGCCCGCCGGCAATTAAGCAGTTGCGTCAGGCGTCCGGCGTCCGCTTCGGAATCGTTGACGCCTTTGATCAGAACATACTCAAAGGTGATTTTGCGGCGTGGAGAAAGCGGATAAGCGGCACAGACGGCCAGGAGTTTTTCCAGCGGGTACTTGTTGTTGGCCGGCATGAGCCGGCTTCTGACATCATTGGTGGTGGCATTCAGGGAGACGGCAAGATTGACGGATGTTTCTCGGCCCAGCCGCTTTAACCCGGGAATGAGGCCCACCGTGGACAGGGTGACTTTGCGGGTGGAAAATTTCAGGCCGCAATCCCCGTCGGTAATTATCTCCAGGGCTTTCAGAACATTGGTATAATTGGCCAGCGGTTCTCCCATACCCATAAGGACAATGTTGCGGAGGCGATCAGGATGCGGGATATCCTGCCGGACGTCTCGTATCTGGGAGAGGATTTCCCCGCAAGTGAGATTGCGGGTGAATCCCCGGCGGGCGGTCAGACAGAAACGGCAACCCTGGGCGCAGCCGACCTGGGTGGAAATGCAGAGGGTATCATGCCCTTCTTCCGGGATCAGGACGCTTTCAATGCATTCTCCATCGGACAGCTGCAAAAGATATTTGCGGGTACCGTCCGCCCCCTCTTTTCTGTCGATAATTTTCAGGCGCTCCAGCGAGAAGGTTTGGGACAAAAGGTGGCGGATTTCTTTGGAGATATTGGTCATGACCGTAAAATCGTCGGCCTGGTGCACATAAACCCACTTGAAAATCTGGTCCGCCCGATAGGGGGCAATGGCGGCGTTCTGCAACCAGGATACGAGTTCGGTTCTGGTCACATTTTTGAGGTCGGGCCGGGTTTCCATATTTTTTCGTATCTGCGTGCTGACGGTTTTTATCCCGATTCCGGTCATAAGAAACGATATGCAGTCATGATGGTTTCGTAAAAAGTCGTCACTCCGGGCTTGACCCGGAGTCTATGCATAATTAAGTAATTGAAAAAACTGGATACCGGGTCAAGCCCGGTATGACAAAAAAGCTGTTTTCCGACTTTTTACGAGTCCATCAGTCATGGGGCATAATAATTTTTTCTCCGGCAGGAAGCAACATAATTTTCTTGACATAACCTTCTCAAAATATTATTTTTAACGATTTCATCAAAAGGCTGGCAATTAACGGAAAAAATTCCGGCCGGTTGTGATCAAAACAGGATAGATGATGGTGTGCGGTCATGTTTGAAAATTTAAGTGATAAATTGAATGCCGCTTTCAATAAACTGAAAGGGCACGGGAAACTTACCGAAAAAGAGATCGACCGGGGCTTGAAAGAAGTCCGCCTGGCGCTGCTGGAAGCCGATGTTCATTACCGGGTGGCCAAACAGTTCATTGCCGACATTAAGCTCCGGGCACTGGGCGCGGAGGTTATGGAGAGCCTGACGCCCGGACAGCAGGTGATCAAGATTGTCAATGAGGAGTTGACCCGGCTCATGGGGGGCAGTCGGCAGGAGTTGTCCCTTGACGGTGAGCGGCCGGTTTCGGTTATGCTGGTGGGGCTGCAGGGCTCGGGAAAAACGACCACCGCCGCTAAACTGGCGGTATCCTTGAAAAAGGAGGGACGCCGTCCTTATCTGGTGCCCGCCGATGTTACCCGTCCGGCGGCGATTCATCAGTTGCAGACCCTGGGCAAACAGATTGACGTGCCGGTCTATCCCTCGGAAACCAGCCAGAGCCCGGTCAAGATCTGCCAGCAGGCCCGGATTGATGCCCATAAACAGGGGTGTGACACGCTCCTTCTGGATACGGCCGGGCGTCTGCATATTGACGAAGCGTTAATGAAGGAACTGGTCGCCATTAAGAAGGACGTTTCTCCTTCGGACATTCTGCTGGTGGCCGACGCCATGACCGGCCAGGACGCAGTCAATATCGCCCGGGCATTTGATGAAAGCCTGGATATCGGTGGCGTGATTCTGTCCAAAATGGATGGTGACGCCCGGGGCGGAGCGGCCCTTTCCATCAAAGCGGTTACCGGCAAACCTGTAAAATTTGTCGGTGTGGGCGAAAAAACCAACGCTCTGGAACCCTTCCATCCGGATCGGGTGGCCTCGAGTATTCTGGGCATGGGCGATGTGCTTTCTTTTATTGAAAAAGCGGAAAGCATGGTAGATGAGAAACAGGCGGCCGAACTGGAAAAAAAGCTGCGCAAAAATGAATTTACACTGGAAGATTTTCGTGATCAAATGGTACAGATTCGCAAGATGGGATCATTGGGCGATTTGTTGAAAATGATTCCCGGCATGGGAAAGCTCAAGCAGCTCAAAAATCTGGAGGTGGATGACCGGGAACTGGTGAAGATTGAGGCGATTATTAATTCCATGACGGCGGAAGAGCGCCGGAAGCACAATATTATTAACGGCAGCAGACGCAAACGGATTGCCCGGGGAAGCGGCACCCGTGTACAGGATGTCAACAAGCTGCTGAAAAATTATACCCAGGTGATGAAGATGATGAAAAAAATCAATAAGAGCGGCATGCGCGGGTTATCCGGCGATATGCTGCCGTTTTAAGGAGAAAACAAAAATGGCGGTTACAATCAGGCTGGCAAGGCATGGAAGCAAAAAACGTCCCTTTTACCGGATTGTGGTGGCGGATCAACGGTTCAGCCGGGACGGCAGATTTCTGGAAAAGCTGGGTACGTACAACCCGTTGACCGATCCGGCCCAGATCAGTGTGGAAAAAGAAAAAGTGGAGTACTGGGTCAAACAGGGGGCACAGATTTCCGACACGGTCAAAAGCATTTTAAAAAAAGAAGGGGTCGCACTGGCGTAAGTTTTTGTCTTGACACCAATTTCTATTTTCCATTTGACCTTTGGCCTGGTCGTCTATATTCTATACAATGGGTGACATCGGGTGTGGATGTTAATCATCGCATGAACGGATCTAGATTCTGGTCGAGGGATATTTGTTGGTATTTCAACTCCCACTGATGAGGGTATAAGGAGACGGGGCTATGAAAGAGTTGATCGAGTACATTGCAAAGGCGCTGGTCGACAATCCGGATCAAGTATCGGTGTCGGAAGTAGACGGCAGCCAGACGGCGGTGCTGGAACTGAAAGTGGCCAAGGAAGATCTGGGGAAGATTATCGGCAAGCAGGGACGCACCGCCCGGGCCATGCGAACCCTGTTGAGCGCGGCTTCCGCCAAATTGAAGAAACGCACTGTACTGGAAATTGTCGAGTAAGCTGTTTTGATGAACGAGGCCAGCTATCTTTCCCTGGGAAAGATTGTCGGTTCTCACGGCCTCCGGGGGGACGTCAAGGTGCGTTCCCACGCGGATGATCTTTCCGATTTCTCTCAAGGTATGCGCCTGCTGGCCCGGTTTGATGACGGCCGCCGGGAGATATACACCGTTCGGGGATCGAAAACCCACAGCCGGTTTATTATCCTGGCATTGGATGGTGTCATGGACCGTAACCGGGCCGACGCGCTGAAGGGGTGCGAGCTTTTTGCACGGCGCGAAGACCTTCCCGCGCTGACGGAAGACACCTATTTCTGGGACGATATTATCGGCCTCCGGGTGGTTACGCCGGATCACCGGCCGGTGGGGATCGTGCAGAATATTATTCCCACCGGCAGTAATGATGTTTATGTGGTCGTGGATTCCGCAACCGGCGAGGAAATTCTGTTGCCCGCCATACAGTCCGTGGTTCAGAAAATTGATCTGGCTGCCGGCATCATGCAGGTGGTTCTGCCCGAAATTGTATAAACCGGTGCCGGGGAAACAATCGCCGGGGACGAAAAACCCATGAATTTTGTTGTGCTGACGATTTTTCCGGAGTTAATGGATTCTTTCTGGGCGCACGGAATCGTCAGAAGGGCGGTTGCTTCCGGAAGCATCTCCGCGGCCAGTATGGACATTCGGGCTTTTTCCCCGGGCCGGCATAAAGAAGTGGATGATCGTCCCTATGGAGGGGGGAACGGGATGGTCATGTCTCCGGAACCGCTTACGGCCGCCATCCGGGAAGCCCGAAAACGGCTGCCCCGGGCGCAAACCGTTCTTTTTTCGCCCCGGGGGCATGCTTTTTCCCAGAAAACCGCGCAACACCTGGCGGATAAAGAAGAGGATCTGATTCTGGTCTGCGGCCGGTATGAAGGTGTGGATGAACGGGTCTGCGCGGAAGAAATTGATCTGGAACTGTCCATCGGCGATTTCGTGCTGACCGGCGGGGAAGTGGCCGCCATGGCGGTTGTGGAGACGGTAATCCGGTTGCTGCCCGGCGTACTGGGGGGGGAGGATTCGGCGGAAAAAGAATCCTTTCAGAACGGTCGCCTGGAACATGCCCATTACACCCGTCCGGCGATTTTTGAAAATCGGGAAGTGCCGGCGGTGCTTTTGTCCGGCAACCATGCCGAGATCGAGAAGTGGCGACGGACGGACTCGCTGAAGCGGACGCTTCTCAACCGGCCGGATCTGTTGGCCGAAGAACCGTTGAGCAGCGAGGAAAAAAATATTTTAAAAAACTGGTGTCGCCAAATTGAATCCCTCATCGGCCGGTAGCCTCTATATCGCTTTGCTCCATTATCCGGTCCGGAATAAACATGGAGAGACCGTGGCCTCGGCGGTTACCAACCTGGACCTGCATGATATTGCCCGGGTATCGAGAACATACGGGGTTCGCCGTTTTTATGTGATCACACCGCTGGTCGACCAGCAGGAGCTGGTGGCCCGGATCATTGCGCACTGGACGATCGGCGGCGGCGCCGAATACAACCCCCTGCGGGCCGAAGCGTTTTCTCTGATCAGCGTCAAAGACACCTTTCAATCGATGAAAGAGGAAATCATTGCTGATCGGGGCCGTTCACCGGCCGTAGTAATGACTTCCGCCCGCCAACAGACAGAGAAAACCGTGGATTATTCCTTTCTGCGCCGCTGTCTGGCCCGGGAAGATCTGCTGCTGGGGCTGGGAACGGCCTGGGGACTGACCCGGCAATGCCTGGAAGAAGCGGATTATGTCCTGGAACCGGTGGCCGGGAATAACGGCTACAATCATCTGTCGGTTCGTTCGGCGATTTCGATAATGCTGGACAGGCTGATAAATAATGGTCTATAATACACAATTTTCTTTGCAAAGGATCTTTTATTTAGTAAAATACTTCGTTTATCTGGTCGGGTATTGACATTGCCGGAAATCCGGTTATTATTTCATGCCAGTATCCGATTTATTGATTTTATTGATGCTTGACTGATTCGGCTGCAGAAAGTTTCGGAGGATATGATGGAAGTTTTGCGCAAGTTGGAAAAAGAACAGATGCGACTGGATATCCCGGCGTTCTCCCCCGGCGATACCGTTAAAGTGCATGTGAAGATCCGGGAAGGGGAGAAAGAGCGGATTCAGGTTTTTGAAGGCGTAGTCATCAAACGGCACAAGGGAACCACCAACGCCACTTTTACCGTCCGGAAAACCTCGTTCGGCGTGGGGGTGGAACGGATTTTTCCCCTTCATTCCCCGGCCCTCGATAAGATCGAGGTGGTTAAACGCGGCCGGGTCCGGCGGGCCAAGATTTTTTATCTGCGGAATTTGACCGGTAAAGCCGCCAGAATGAAAATCCGGGAAAAACGCGACTAGGATTATCGATTTATGGCTGGACGAATGTCGTCCATGAGAGCCTTTGAAGATGCGGCCCGGCAGGAAGGCTATGGGTTCATTGCCGGTATTGATGAAGCCGGCCGGGGTCCCCTGGCCGGACCGGTGGTCGCCGCCGCTGTGATTCTGCCGGAAGATTACACCAATCCCCGGATCACCGATTCCAAAAAGCTGACCCCGAAAACGCGGGAATCCCTTTATGCCAGAATTTATCAGCAGGCGATAACCATTGGTATCGGTATTGTGGACGCCCCGGAAATTGACCGCTTGAATATTCTGGGCGCCACCCGTCTGGCCATGATTATGGCAGTCGGCAATCTTTCTCCAAACGCCGATTTTCTATTGATTGACGGCAACGCTTCTCTTGAAACCTCCATTTGTCAGCAGACGATTGTCAAGGGCGACAGTTCCAGTATCTCCATCGCGGCCGCC
>CAZWCS010000083.1:2970-19699 GCA_964632805.1 uncultured Desulfobacterales bacterium | reverse complement strand
GTTCATTTTCTGGCACGCCAATGTCCATTCCATGCTGACGGAAGTGGCCTTCTGTCTGTCCTGCTACTTCGCGGTCCTGACCATCGAGTTTATTCCGCTTATCCTGGAAAACCGCAAACTGGACGAAATCCCGCTTCTGCACAACCTGAGCCACAATATGCATGAAATCATGGCGGTTTTTGCGGCCACCGGGGCCTTTCTCTCCTTTTTCCATCAGGGCTCCCTGGGCGGCGTCCCCGGCGTGCTTTTCGGCCGGCCCTTCGGCTTCCGGGAAAGCATCCTGGTCTGGCCCACGGCCTTCTTCCTGTTCACCTGGTCGGCGGCGGCCTGCGGCCCCTGTTTCACCCTCCTGGTGACCCGCATTACGGAAAGAGTTACCCGTAAAAAACTGGTGGGCGATAAAGCCGTCAACACCCTGGCCAAAATTTCCGGCTGGATGATTACCACCTATGTTATCGCCAAAATTATCGATACGGTCTACTGGGCGGCGGTTACCGCCCCGGCCATGGGCTTTACCATCGGCGAATTTTACAGCAACGGCTTCTACGGCCCCTGGATTCTGTTTGCGGAAGTGATTGTCTGCGGCCTGGTGCCCGGCTTGATGCTGTTAAGCGAAAAAGTCCGCACCACTCCCCGGTTGCTGACCCTGGCCTGTGTGCTGGCCTGCCTGGGAATCTGCATCAATCGCTGGGTCATGGTTTTGCAGGTCATGGCGGTACCGGTTATGCCCTTTGACGAGTGGGTCCTGTATCTGCCCAGCTGGCAGGAAGTGGCCACCACCATTCTGCCGGTGGCCTACGGCGTGTTGCTGATCGCTTTCGCCCATCGCTACCTGCCGATTTTTCCGCAGGAGCCCGAATTAAACAGTTAACCCCTGATTTTGCGGGAGGTACATATGTTACCGTTTGTTTTTGAGTGGAGCTGGGACGCATCCCATCTGGTATTTCACGGCGGCCTCTGGTATGCCCTGTCGATTCTGGGGGCGGGCATGGGCTGGTGTATTCTGAAAGCCCTGTATGACACCTACCTGGCGGACAAGATGGGGCACGACGACCACCATTAACCGCTGCTGCCGATTTATAAACCGGTTTCCACCCCAAGCGCCTTGTCCAGCCGGATGGGGCGCTTTTTTTATGGGGAGATGGCCGGTGGCAGCAACCCGGACAAAAAAAAGATATGGATAAACTCCTGGTTGAAGGCGGGGTCAGCCTCAAGGGCGAGGTGACCATCAGCGGCGCCAAGAACGCCGCCCTGCCCATTCTGGCGGCGGCGTTGCTGACGGACGGCCCCTGTGTTTATGACAACGTTCCCGACCTGGTGGACATCCGCAGCATCCGGGAACTGCTCACCCACCTGGGCGCCACCGTGGACCGGGACGGCCGGACCCTCTCCATCGACGCCACCGGCGTTCACAACCATGAAGCCCCCTATGATATCGTGCGCAAAATGCGGGCCTCCATTCTGGTGCTGTGCCCGCTGGTGGCCCGTCTGGGAAAGGCCCGGGTCTCCCTGCCGGGAGGTTGCGCCATCGGTGCCCGGCCCATCAATTTCCACTTGCAGGGGCTGGAAGCCATGGGGGCCGACGTCAAAATCGAGCACGGCTATGTGGAGGTCACCGCCGACCGCCTGCAAGGCGCCTCCATCTATTTTGATATTCCTTCGGTCACCGGCACGGAAAACCTGATGATGGCGGCCGTTCTGGCCGAAGGCCAAACCCGGCTGCGGAACGCCGCCCGGGAGCCGGAAGTCACCGCTCTGGCGGAAGTGCTCAACCAGATGGGGGCCGACATCCGCGGCGCCGGCACCTCCGATATTACCATCGAAGGCGTGGCCGCCCTGCACCCGGTTTCCACCACCATCATTCCCGACCGGATCGAGACCGGCACCTTTCTGGCCGCCGCCGCCCTGACCGGCGGCGAGGTCACCCTGCGCGACTGCTGCCCGGACCATCTGACCGGCCAGCTCGACAAGCTCCAGCAAACCGGGGCCGAAATCCGGGTCAACGAAACCGCCATCCGTATCACCGGGCCGGACAGCATCCGCAGCGTAGACATCAAAACCCTGCCTTATCCGGGTTTTCCCACAGACATGCAGGCCCAGTTCATGGTGCTCATGTCGGTGGCCCGGGGCCTGTCCGTGATCACCGAAACCATTTTTGAAAACCGCTTTATTCACGTCAGCGAACTCCGGCGGCTGGGGGCGGACATTACCATCTCCGGCAACTCCGCCATGATCGCCGGGGTGCCGTCTTTGTCCGGCGCGCCGGTCATGGCCTCGGACCTGCGCGCCTCCGCCTGCCTGGTGCTGGCCGGGCTGGTGGCCAAAGGCAAAACCGAAATCAACCGTGTTTATCACCTGGATCGCGGCTATGATGCCCTGGAAAAGAAAATGGCGGCCCTGGGCGCGTCCATTCAGCGCATCAAGGCCTGAGAAAAAATCCCCACCCGTCGTTGCGAGGAGCGTCTCCCCACCCGTCGTTGCGAGGAGCGTCTCCCCACCCGTCGTTGCGAGGAGCGTCAGCGACGAAGCAACCCCGGTCGCTCTGGCCGCCCCGGCACCCGGAATCAAAAAACGTATTCCATCCCCTTTATTTCCCATCCGTTTCGGGATGACAATCCGCACAACGGGTGGGCCCCTTGGTTCGGCGATGGCAACCGATGCAGTTTTCGTGAATGGCACCGTAGTAGTATTTGAGCTGTTCTTTCTCCCACTCCGCCGGAGACAGAGAAGGGTCCCGCCGGGGTTTGCCGGGTTTGTCATGGCAGGTGAAACATCTTTGTACCGGATCCCCGAAGCGCAGGTTATGTAACGGCTGGTTCTTTTCATCGTGGTGACAGGCGCCGCAGCTCAGGTCATAGGCCTCCACATGGCCCAAATGATCGAACAAGACAATTCCCTTCTGGTGCTGTTCAAAAGCCTGGCTGTTTTTCATTTTCAAAAGCGCTATCCCATCTTCCGGTATTATTGTGGGGGGCTCGCTTACCGCCTGTTTTGCCGCTTCCGTTTCTTTTTGCGGCAAATCTGCAATGGCTCTTTTCGTCTGGTCAGGGGCGGGCTGTTCCGTTTTGTCCTTTTCTCCGCATCCGGTCATAATGAATATACAGGCCATACCCAGCAGCAGGATCATTCGTCTCATTTTGCCCTCCTTTTTGGACGCTTTTGTATAAGGCCGTTGCGCGCCGGCCCGACCAGCAGTTACAGACAACCCGGCACTGTTTCGACCATCGATCCGGTTTCTTTCACCATAGAAAATGCCCCCGCCTTTTGTCAACGGATTTCCCCCGCCCCGTCGTTGCGAGGAACGTCTCTCCACCCGTCGTTGCGAGGAGCGTCTCCCCACCCGTCGTTGCGAGGAGCATCAGCGACGAAGCAACCCCGGTCTTCCCCCGCCTCGTTGTTGCAAGGAACGTCTCCCCACCCGTCTTTGCGAGGAGCATCTCTCCACCCGTCGTTGCGAGGAGCATCAGCGACGAAGCAACCCCGTTCGCCCTGGCCGCTCCGGATGCCCTGCTTCTCCCGTCGCTCCGGACCCCGATCCGGAGCCCGGAACAAAAAAGATTTTTTCCTTATATTTTTTATTTTTTTCATGCAACTGTGACCGGATCTGTCACAGTCCCATGATAGGAATAAAGGCAGCTTCGAAACCCGTATCAGCCAACAGGAGGTAAAAACCATGCAGACAATGATAAATTCAACCGGTGATTCCCTTGATTTTTCCGTTTCCTTCGGTTATACCCCATACAGGGGAGATATGGAAACTTTTGACCAAGACAACAATATCATGCTGGACATTCTCCGCGCCTCCTTTCCGGGGCGGAGCGATGAACAGATTCTTCCCGTTGGCCTGCTTTATGCCGGCATTCTCTGGGGTAAAGACTACCGCTTTTGCGCCCTGCCCACCGGCCGCCGCTCGGAACGAATCAAACAGTGGTTCGCCGCCCACGACAGCCGCTACTGGCTCATGTTTGCCGTCGCCCGCCTGTCCAAACCGCGACCGGTCCACCCGGGCGGCTATGACCCCTATTTCGCCTGGCTGGCGGATCACCTTACCACCCTGCGGGCCACCCCCAACCAAGAACAGGCCGGCCTGTGCAAATATATATCCCGCATGCTCCCCGAAGACGCTGTTTTGCTGATCGGTTTAAACGCCGCTTTTTACCAGCAGGAAACCGAACCCGTGGAATCCTGGATCGAAGGGGGCAGCCCCTTTTCCGAATGGCTGGATCACTATGTCAAATATGAGGCTGCAGACAACGAAAAAATCGACCCCGACCACCTGCGCCATTTTTACCAGCGCGTCGCCCGGGAAATGCAGGAGTATCAAACCCATTGCCCTCATGTCCGGCTGGCGGACGTTCCCTGGCGGGTGCCCCTGTCCATCGCCGTGCAGAAACTGGACCACCGGCAGGAGAGAATCGAGCTGATTGAAGAATTTTTCGAGCTATATAACGAGAAGGTGGTGTGAAGAAAACATTTAAACCGAAAAACAAATAATAACCGGTAGTTCATTCTATAATATAAAAATGGAAATTCATGACAGCCGATTCAAATAGTTCACCCACTTATTTTCGCTATTGGGGGAAAGTTGGAAAGGATGGTTCCGGGTATCATTTACTGCCTTACCATTGTCTGGATGTGGCGGCGGTGGGATGGATATTGCTTGATCCTCAGAAGCCGGTGTGTGTTGGTCTATCAGAACAATTAAGCGTAAAACCAAAGTGGCTGCGCAAATTTTTTACCTTTTGCTTGGCGCTTCATGATGTGGGTAAGTTTTCAAGATCGTTTCAGGGATTAAAAACCGATCTTTCGCCGGATTTGGTCAAAGCGAACGCCAGCATGCCTTACTCGGAAAGACACGACTCTCTTGGGTTCTCATTATGGAGATGTATTCTCAGCAAGAAAAGTGAAAATAATGAAGTTTTGAGATGGTTTAATGAAATTGAACCCTGGATAAAAATTGTCACCGGCCATCACGGTATGCCACCCAAACAGTCCGGTTTTAACCCAAATAATTTTTTTACGGAGGAGGATAACGAAGCCGCTAAAGATTTTATGAGTGATGTTTCAGCCCTCTTGCTCAAAGACTTTAATTTTGACCAAGCATGCACAAAACGAGTCAAAACAATTTCTTGGCAACTGGCCGGTATTACCGTTCTGGCGGACTGGATAGGCTCAAATACTGAACACTTTAATTATTATGGTTATGACAATAAAATGGATTTAAAGGCATATTGGGAAACCATTGCTTTACCCTCCGCGCAAAAAGCGGTTAGCGTCATGCCTGAACCGGCAACCGTCCGTAATTTTGAAAGTATTAACGATTTATTCTCCATTATTCACCAACCGACACCATTGCAGGGATATGCTGTTAACGAACCGTTAAACGATGGTCCCCAACTGTTCATCCTTGAAGACGTTACCGGCGCCGGGAAGACAGAGGCGGCAATCGCATTGACCCATCGTTTGTTGAGTGCCGGTCTGGCGGATGGCGTATATGTCGCGCTTCCGACCATGGCCACGGCCAACGCCATGTATGAACGCCTGGGCAAGGTATATCAACGGCTTTATGATCAAAACAGCACTCCCTCTTTAATACTGGCGCACGGTGCACGGGATTTGACAGAGACATTCAGGGAGTCTGTTGCCTTGCCGGGGAATAAATCGAATGGAGCCGCTTATGGCAAACCCACTGCTACCGAGGATGAAGAATTAAGCGCGTCGGCTTATTGTAATGCCTGGCTGGCGGACAACCGAAAAAAAGCCCTGCTGGCCGATGTAGGCGTGGGCACCATTGACCAGGCCTTGCTGGCGGTGTTGCCCGCCCGGCATCAGTCCCTCCGGTTACTGGGTTTAAGAAGGAAAGTGCTGCTGGTGGATGAAGTCCATGCCTATGACAGCTACATGCAGAAGCTGCTTGACGCATTGCTCGAAGCCCACGCCAGGCAGGGCGGTAGCGCCATTCTTTTGTCTGCCACCCTGCCTTGGAACATGCGGGAACAATTGGTCGCTGCTTTTTACCGGGGGCTTAGGCAGGATGCGCCGGCGATAGTCAGCACGGATTATCCATTGGCCACGCATGCCCCTGCGTCAAATGACCTTGAAAAGGATATTGATACGCGAGAAGAGGTTAAACGAACGGTAGCGGTTACCCGGCTGGATACGGAAGATGGGGTCTTTGTGCAGATTCAAGATGCGGTCAATAAAGGCCAGTGCGTCTGCTGGATACGCAACACGGTTAAAGCGGCGCGGGAAACGCATGCTGCATTATCCCAAAGTGAATGGATGGATAAAAACTATTTACATCTGTTTCACAGTCGCTTTGCCATGATCGACAGGCAACGGATTGAAAATGATGTTTTGAAACGGTTTGGCGACCAATCCGGCCATGAAGACAGAAAAGGCCATGTGCTGGTTGCCACGCAGGTGGTTGAGCAGTCTCTTGATCTGGATTTTGACATACTGATTACCGACCTTGCCCCTGTTGATTTGATCATCCAGCGGGCCGGCCGGTTGTGCCGCCATGTCCGTGATGCCGACGGGAATAGAATCATGGGGCACAATGCCAAAGATCAACGCGGCATGCCGACCATTTATGTATACAGTCCTGATCCAACTGACGATGCCGACGAAAACTGGCTGAAAGACCATCAAAAAGGGACACAGTCGGTTTATCCGCATATTGGTCAACTCTGGCTGACGGCAAAGAAGTTATCATATAAAGAAAAATTCACCATGCCTGAAGATGCCAGGGATTTAATTGAGGGCATATATTCTGATATGGCTGAAGATGAAATTCCCGAAATTCTTCGTATTGCCTCCAATGATGCTATCGCAAGAAATCAGGCCCAGAGAAGCATGGCAAGTTTAAACGGGCTCAAAATAAAAAAGGGATATACCCGGTCAAGCGGTGAGTGGGACGAGGAAATCCGCATTCCGACCCGCCTTGCCGAGGAAGAAAGCGTCTCTATGGTGCTTGTGAAATACAGGGATGGGAATCTTTGGCCTTATGCGGCTAATTCCCATCACCCCTGGGCTATGAGTGTCGTTAAAATACCGGAGTGGGAATGGAAACAGGCCCGCGGCAAAATATCACAGGAGTTCCAGAATATGATTGAAGAACTGAAAGTCGAAGTCAAATTCCTCCGCTGGCTGGAAGTTTTTCCCCTCACGGAAGAAACCCAGCATTATTATAACACCGCCAACGGCTGGCAACCAGAAACAGGAGCAACCCCATGAACCTGCTGACAGACAAATGGATTCCGGTCATACGCAAAAATGGACCGGATACAATCAAACCCTGGCAAATTGTCGAACAAGAGAACCCGGTTATCGAGATTAATGCGCCGCGCCCGGATTTTCAAGGGGCATTGTATCAATTTCTAATCGGCATTTTGCAAACCTTCTTTGCGCCGGAAGATGAGGATGAATGGCGGCGGTACTGGAAACAAATGCCAGAAG
Organism: uncultured Desulfobacterales bacterium; assembly: GCA_964632805.1. Taxonomy (GTDB): domain Bacteria; phylum Desulfobacterota; class Desulfobacteria; order Desulfobacterales; family Desulfosudaceae; genus CAZWCS01. Next base: position 12,241 of record CAZWCS010000083.1, on the reverse strand, counting down.
CCGATGAGCTGAAAAAGATTTTTGAGAGCGAGAATATTACAAAGGCCTTTAACCTGTATAATCCTGACGGCCCGGCATTTATGCAGGACTTTAATTTGCCTGATGGCGAAGAAAAAAACATTTCCTCTTTATTAATTGAAGCGCCAGGCGGGAAAACACAGAAAGACAATCTGGATCATTTTATAAAGCGCGGTCAAGTGAACAGCCTTTGTGAGAGTTGTACCGCCTCGGCCTTGTTTACACTGCAAAATAACGCGCCTTCGGGAGGGCAAGGAAATAGGGTCGGTTTAAGGGGCGGTGGCCCTTTAACAACATTGGTTGTTCCGGAAGATGTTGATGCGACCCTATGGCATAAAGTCTGGCTGAACATTTTGAACAAGGAAGATAATGAAGAGTTCGTCAGCCCGGAATTACTTGATAATAATGCTCTGCCGTGGTTGGGGCCGACCCGAATATCGGACAAGCAGGGAGTTGCCACTACACCTGAAGATTGTCATGCTTTACAAATGTATTGGGGCATGCCCCGCCGGATAAGACTTAAAGCCAGTGAAGAAAAAGGCATGTGCGACATCTGCGGAAATGTATCCAATGTGCTTTATAAGACATATAAAGCAAAAAATTTTGGGGTTGACTATGTCGGCGCCTGGGTCCATCCGCTAACGCCTTACCGTTTTGATACCAACCATCAAAAGCCACCCCTTTCACTAAAAGGCCAGAAAGGCGGCCTGGGATACAGGCACTGGCTCGGCCTGGCGTTGCAGGATACCGAAACTGACAAGGCCGCAATGGTTGTCCGATTCTTCAATGACGAACGAGGCCCAAGGATTTTCAATAACCAACCGGCTGCATTATGGTGCTTTGGCTATGATATGGACAATATGAAAGCACGCTGTTGGTATGACACGCGGTTTCCAATATTTTTGCTTAATGGTCAACAAAAAAGGAACTTGATTTTTTGGGCGGGTGAGTTGATCGGCTCGGCAAGAGAAAATGTTAAAATCCTGAAGGAGGCTATAAAGACCGCTTGGTTTAAGCGTCCCGGCGACGCCAAGGGAGATATGAGTGCCATCGACCGGCAGTTCTGGGAAACTACCGAACCGGGTTTTTACAAGCTACTTGATGGTATGGCAAAACTGCCGGGTGAAACCAGAATGGCGCCGCCTGGAATATATGCGAGCTGGTTTCAAACTCTTGAAAAATCGATGTTTGATCTTTTTGAAAATTCAACGCTGTACAATAGCCCCGAAGAAGTTGACCTTAAACAAATTGTATCTGCCAAACAATCATTAACCAAAAAATTCTATAACAACGGCGCCATCAAGAATTTAAAAACAAAGGCAAAAGAGGAGGTTGCCCAATGAGTAAATATTATTTTTTAGACGATGCAAGTTGCCAATCTTTGCAGCGCTGGCATCACTGGCTGGATAACAACCGGGGAGACCGCGCTCGGTTGCGGCGGGCGGAGCGGCCGGAAGATGTTTTGTTGACCGACGCGTTTTTTAATTTTTTAAAACAGATGCCGGCTAATTGGCAAGAGCAGAAACCGATCTTTTCCAGCGCAGCGGTTGCCGGGCTTCTGTCCCATGTGAAGGCGGACCGGTCCCAGCCTAAAGACGAAAAAAAATCCAAAAACATGGCCTCCTTTGCCGAACAACTGGCTAAGGGCGCCATGAGTGAATTGCGTTTTCAGCAGTTGCAGAAAAGCCGGACCACCGATGAATTTTATCGCCGCATGGTCCGGGCGATTCGCCTGCTCGACGGCCGGGTGAATATCCTTTCCCTGGCCAATGATATTATCCAGTGGCACAGAGAGCATGACCAGGCGTTTGACCGCAAGCCGGCCAACCGCCTGGCTGTCCGTTGGGCCACCGATTATTTTTCAGTCTTACCGAACAACTAAAATAAAGGAGAATGATAATGAGCCGTTTTATTCAATTGCACTTGTTGACTTCATACCCGCCCGCCAACCTGAACCGCGATGACATGGGCAGTCCCAAAACCGCGAAGATGGGCGGCTATGACCGCCTGCGGGTTTCGTCCCAATGTCTGAAACGGACGTGGCGAACGTCGGAAAATTTTCAAGAGGCCATGACCGGTCACATCGGTACGCGAACAAAAGAAATGGGTTTGAAAGTATATGAGGCCCTTAGAAAAAAAGATGTTTCCCATAAAAATGCCATGGAATGGTCAAAATCAATAGCAGGAGTTTTCGGAAAGCTTAAGGCGCTTTCCAAAAAAGAAAAAGATGGCCTGAAGGATATGGAAAAGGAGGAGCGTGAGAAAAAAGAATTGGTAGAACTTGAAATAGAACAGTTGGCATTTTTTGATACCGGAGAAGATAAAGCTATAATGGACCTTGCAAATGCAATTGCTGAAAAGGCAGAGCGACCAACAGAGCAGGAATTGGGTCTTTTGCGAAAAAAAATGCAGGCTGTCGATATTGCCCTTTTTGGACGAATGCTTGCATCAGAACCTTCGTATAATGTTGAAGCTGCATGTCAGGTCGCTCACTCAATCAGCGTCCATCCTGTGGTTATCGAGGATGATTATTTTACTGCTGTCGATGATTTGAATACCGGGCAGGAAGATTTAGGTGCCGCTCACATCGGGGAAACCCGGTTTGCGGCCGGGCTGTTTTATTCGTATGTTTGCATCAATCGGGAACTGCTGATCGAAAATCTGGGTGGTGATGAAGCCTTGGCCGAAAAAGCCATCCGGGCCTTAACCGAAGCAGCGGTCAAGGTCGCACCGGAAGGCAAACAGAACAGCTTCGCGTCCCGGGCATATGCCTCCTATGTGCTGGCGGAAAAAGGCGATAAGCAACCCCGCTCCCTGTCGGTCGCTTACCTGAAACCGATTAACCACCGGGAAAATGACGATTTTATCAATGATTCAATCAAGGCGCTGGTTGAACAGAAAGACTGTTTTGATAAAGTTTACGGTAAATGCGCGGAAGATCGTTATGAAATGAATGTTCCCCAAAAAGAAGGTGCCTTGACTGACCTGCTGGATTTTGTCGGGAGATAGGAGGTTGTCATGGCTTATCTTTTATTTCGTCTTTACGGGCCATTGGCCAGTTGGGGAGAAATTGCCGTGGGAGAGTCCCGGCACACGGCAAATTATCCCAGCAAATCGGCCATCATCGGATTGATGGCGGCAGCTTTGGGAATCAAACGATCAGATACAGAAGAACAGAAGGCCCTGGAGCAGGGCTGTTTAATTGCTATTGAAGCCTGCTCGCACGGCAGTCTGTTGCGGGATTATCACACCACCCAGGTACCGAAATCAGGCGGCGGGTTCATTTACAGAACCCGCCGGGATGAGCTTGTTATGGGAAAGTCTCGCCTGGGAACCATTCTGTCCAGTAGAGAATACCGCCAGGACGCTCTGGCAGTTGTGGCGGTGAAAGTTTTGCCGGATGCGCGGTATGATCTGCAAACGATAAAAAAGCACCTTGAGAAACCTATATTCCACATGTATCTCGGCCGCAAATCGTGCCCTCTGTCTGTCCCCATGGCTCCCCGGATAGATGAAACCAGCCGTAATTTTTATGAGGCCTTTCAGGCGTATGTGCATCAACCCATTTTGCCGGTTCATAATCCCGGCAAAGAAGAGATGTCCAAGCGCGATGTGTATTGGCTGGGGCTAAACGATGAGCGCCATTACTACTGGGAGGGCGAGCCATCTGATTTCTCCGATACCGCCAATCTCAGCCGGGTCCAGACCAGAACCCGGCATGACCAGCCATTATCCCGGACGCGCTGGCAGTTTTCCCCGCGTCAGGAACACTATTGGTATTTCTCGGGAGGTGAATAATGTATTTTTCCCGCGTTCGCGTTCGGCCGGATTTTTACAAAGACCCGCAATATAAACAATTGGCAGCGGGCCAGGCCTACCAAACGCATCAGTTGCTTTGGAAGCTTTTCCCTGCGCAGCAGCAAAGAGCTTTTTTATACAGAGAAGAAATCGCCCGTGAACAATTCGGCTATATCGGCGGTGCGCGCGGCGAACCGGTTTATTATCTTGTGTCTTCTACGAAACCGTCTTCTTCAGTCTCCTTTTTTGACACGGAGACGCGGCCTTATGAACCCAAATTGCTGGACGGAGAATCTCTGCGTTTTGAACTGCGGGCCAATCCGGTTGTCGCTAGAAACGGCAAGAAGCATGATATCGTCATGGATACACAAAAAACATTTTTAATATCGTTGTGTGAAGAATTCTCCCTGCAATCCCATCTCTCTGGTAATACCGTTAAACAAGAATATAAAACAGTTCTCCTCACCCACGGCGGGCAGGCATTGGATAATCGTTTAACCGCTTTATTGGAAAATGACTGCCGTTATGCCGAGCGACTGGAGCAAACCCTTACCTTGCAGGACAAATTGGAATGGGCGCTAAAAGCGGTTATCGATAATGCACTTGCTAAATGGATGGAAGATCAGGGCAAACGAAACGGGTTCGCGATTGCACAAGATAAATATGAAACCCCTAAACTGCAAAACACCGCCTACCAGTGGCATGCAATACACAAAAATGGTGCTAAAGACAAGAAATCCGGATTTAGTTCAGTTGATTTTACAGGCGACCTGATAATTACCGATGTCGATAAGTTTAAGACGGCGCTTTTTAACGGCATTGGCCGATCCAAAGCCTTTGGCTGTGGGCTGATGCTGGTGAAACGCATTTAATATGGATAACGATAAGACAAGCAAATGACGGAAACATCCCCCCAACAAATCCACCCGGCATCTTTATGAAAAAATTCAAATTGTGACGCACTGCGTCACAATTTGTCCTGGCCTCATTATCCGGATTTTCTTGCGGGTGGAAAAGCCCGAGGTCCGGACGTTCTATTGAACAAAGGAAAGATTCTTTGAATTGGCTACTGTTTTTATGAATTGGTTACCAATTGGCTACTAAATGTGATAACTTATTGTTATGATAAATCTTACGATTAATAGAATTCATAAATTGGATTTGCCGGTGTCCACGGCGTGGTTATTGGGCGAATGCATGCAGGCGCGCGGCAAGCAGGACTTGTGGATGCGGCAACGCCCTGAGGTTTTGCAGGCGCTACGGGAACAGGCTGTTGTGCAGAGCGTTGAATCTTCCAACCGGATTGAAGGGGTAACCATCGCGTCTGATCGGTTACGGCCGATAGTTTTGGGCAGGGCACGTCCACGGGACCGTTCCGAAGAGGAACTGGCCGGTTATCGCCGGGCATTGGATTGGATTTTTTCACGCAAACGTCACGTGACGTTCAGCCCTGAAGTTGTCCTGAAACTTCACGCAATGGCTCAGAAAGGACTGATCGGTGACGCGGGCCGTTGGAAATCCAAGAATAATGAAATTATAGAAATTTTACCGAATAATGAGCGACTGGTCCGTTTTGTCCCGACATCCGCCGCAGAAACACCGGGTGCCATGGATGAATTGTGCGTCGGATATCATCATGTTGGTGAGGATGAGCGGATACCGGCCTTGCTGACCATTGCCACCTGTATTTTTGATTTGCTCTGTATTCATCCCTTTCGGGATGGGAACGGCAGGGCCTCCCGACTGGCAACCACACTTTTATTAAACCAGGAGGGATTTCACGTCTGTCGCTTTATCAGCCTGGAAAGGATTGTTGAACAGCGTAAAGAGGAATATTATAAAGTGTTGGAAGAGTGTTCCAGGGGCTGGCATGATGGTGAAAATGATATAATGCCATGGTGGAACTTTTTTTTATCAGTCCTTCGAAGCGCCTATGGCGAGCTGGCTCACAAAGTTGAAGACAAAACGTCGGCGGGGCCTAAAAGTGATTTGGTTCGCCGGGTTATCAATGATCAGGTCGGCCCGTTTGTACTTTCCGAGATTGCCGCACAAGCCCCTGGTGTAAGCCTGTCGCTAATCAAGAAAATACTTATGACAATGAAAAAAGAGGGGGCTGTGAACAATAGCGGCCGGGGTCGTGGTGCTGTGTGGGAGGTTATCCGAAAATCATGACACAACCTCCTTTTATTCCCCTCAAGCCCATTCCCATAAAGGACCGGGTATCCATGATTTTTGTTTATTACGGCCAGATTGACGTGAAAGACGGGGCATTTGTGGTTGTGGATGATGTCAACGGTGAACGGAAACATATTCCGGTTGGATCGGTGGCCTGCATTATGCTGGAGCCGGGAACGCGGATCAGCCACGCGGCGGTCAGGCTGGCGGCGGTAACCGGTACGCTGTTAATCTGGGTGGGGGAAGCCGGGGTGCGCCTGTATTCCTCCGGCCAGCCCGGCGGCGCCCGGTCGGACAAGTTGCTGTACCAGGCCAAACTTGCTTTGGACGAGCAATTGCGGCTGAAGGTGGTCCGGAAAATGTTTGAAATCCGTTTTGGCGAAAAACCGCCGGAGCGAAGAAGCGTGGATCAGCTGCGGGGAATTGAAGGCGCCCGTGTGAAGAAAATGTATGAACTTCTGGCGAAGCAGTATGGTGTCGCATGGAAAGGCAGGCGTTATGATCCCAAGCAATGGGAGGCGGGAGACCTTCCCAATAAGTGTCTCAGCGCCGCCACCTCATGTCTTTACGGGGTTACAGAAGCGGCTGTTTTGGCAGCGGGATATGCGCCCGCCGTGGGGTTTTTACACACCGGTAAACCGTTGTCTTTTGTGTATGACATTGCGGATATCTATAAGTTCGATACCGTGGTGCCGGTGGCCTTTAAAATTGCGGCCCGAAAACCGGTTCAGCTGGACCGGGAAGTTCGGATTGCCTGTCGGGATGCTTTTCGGCAAACACGGTTGTTAAAAAAGATCATCCCGGGCATTGAAGAGATTCTTTCCGCCGGCGGCATTGATCCGCCCCCGCCACCGGAAGACGCCCAGCCCCCGGCCATTCCGGAGCCAAAAAGTATCGGGGATATGGGCCACAGGAGCGGTTAAATGAGTATGCTGGTAGTAGTAACGGAAGCCGTGCCGCCTCGCCTGCGCGGCAGGCTGGCCATATGGTTGCTGGAAATCCGGGCCGGTGTTTATGTGGGTGACGTGTCCCGACGTATCCGAGAAATGATCTGGGAGCAGGTCTTGGCCCTGGCCGAAGACGGCAATGTGGCCATGGCCTGGGCCGCGCCTAATGAATCGGGGTTTGATTTTCAAACCTATGGGAAGAACCGCAGAATGCCGATTGATTATGACGGTCTTCGACTGGTATCGTTTCTTCCGCCGGAACAAAATAATGATGATAAAAACTGTTCTTTGACAAACAGATGAGATACATAAAAACGGTTCACTTGTTTGGTAAAATTTTAACGGTTCAAAAAAAGCAGTAAAATCAAAATATTCCAGGAGGAATGTTCCCCACACGTGTGGGGATGAACCGACAACGACGGACAAAACATTGTCGATTCTGTTATGTTCCCCACACGTGTGGGGATGAACCTGATACAGATTGCTATTGATTTTATCATGTCTAAATGTTCCCCACACGTGTGGGGATGAACCGCGGAGCGTTATAAGTGCAGCTGGGAAGCTTTTATGTTCCCCACACGTGTGGGGATGAACCGATATTTGCAGCGGTTGCGGCGAAAAATTACGCATGTTCCCCACACGTGTGGGGATGAACCGATTGATGTCCAAACGGATCGACCGAAATATTTATGTTCCCCACACGTGTGGGGATGAACCGCAATTTATGTTCGGGCGCTTGTTCTTTTTGCTATGTTCCCCACACGTGTGGGGATGAACCGCAAAGGCCAATATTGGGGATCGCCGGGGGCACATGTTCCCCACACGTGTGGGGATGAACCGCGGATTAAAATTCTAGAAATTGGCTGCATTGAATGTTCCCCACACGTGTGGGGATGAACCGGCATGGCGAGTATTGCTCCTATTTCAGAAGAAATGTTCCCCACACGTGTGGGGATGAACCGGCTTACCCGCTTTTCCTCTGCAGCTGCTTTTAATGTTCCCCACACGTGTGGGGATGAACCGGCTTACCCGCTTTTCCTCTGCAGCTGCTTTTAATGTTCCCCACACGTGTGGGGATGAACCGTCGGCGCTGCTCCTGAATAAATAGCGAGAATCATGTTCCCCACACGTGTGGGGATGAACCGAAAATATAGCTAAAAGAGGCTATAATGCTGAGATGTTCCCCACACGTGTGGGGATGAACCGATGACGCGTTTGACAATCTCTTGTCCGCCGGCATGTTCCCCACACGTGTGGGGATGAACCGCGAGCCGGAAAGGTGTTTGAACCACTTCATCAATGTTCCCCACACGTGTGGGGATGAACCGGCTTGGCGCCGGATTCTGATTTTTTGATTTCAATGTTCCCCACACGTGTGGGGATGAACCGTCCACCAGGTCATCCTTCATGATCTGGACATTATGTTCCCCACACGTGTGGGGATGAACCGAAAACGGGGGCTTATAGAGGCGGTTCCCGTTCATGTTCCCCACACGTGTGGGGATGAACCGGAATGCGAGGAGACCGAGGCGGCGGGGAAAACATGTTCCCCACACGTGTGGGGATGAACCGCCAAATCGCATTTTTCCGGCCCGATTGCTTTTATGTTCCCCACACGTGTGGGGATGAACCGTCTACAAATATTATTTTTCTATTTGTTGCTTTATGTTCCCCACACGTGTGGGGATGAACCGATTTATGAAGGCGGCAACGATGCCGAACTTTTATGTTCCCCACACGTGTGGGGATGAACCGCACGATACCTCACCCCAAAGGGGCTACCAGTAAGTATGACGCGGTGCGTTACGATTGGAACAGGTTTTGTCAAATGGCCTTCAGGTTCGGCATACCGGGGGGTGGCTGGAAATCGCATGCAGACAATTTGATCCAAGGGGAGTCACTGAAAAAATGACAGCAATTTCAGACGAGATAACACCGGCCGGCCTTATGCGGCCAGGGCGTTCGGGATTGCTTCGGGCACTGGCGTGCCCTCGCAATGACCAGAGAAGAGAAAGGTGGTCGGAATGACAGCCGGGGCGGCCGGGATTGCTTCGGGCACTGGCATGCCCTCGCAATGACCAGAGGAGAGAAGTGTGGTCGGAATGAGTGCTGGGCCGGCCGGGATTGCTTCGGGCACTGGCGTGCCCTCGCAATGACCAGAGAAGAGAAAGGTGGTCGGAATGACAGCCGGGGCGGCCGGGATTGCTTCGGGCACTGGCATGCCCTCGCAATGACCAGAGGAGAGAAGTGTGGTCGGAATGAGTGCTGGGCCGGCCGGGATTGCTTCGGGCACTGGCGTGCCCTCGCAATGACCAGAGAAGAGAAAGGTGGTC
>CAZWCS010000083.1:853-2870 GCA_964632805.1 uncultured Desulfobacterales bacterium | reverse complement strand
TGCCCTCGCAATGACCAGAGAAGAGAAAGGTGGTCGGAATGACAGCCGGGGCGGCTGAGATTGCTTCGGGCACTGGCGTGCCCTCGCAATGACCAGAGAAGAGAAAGGTGGTCGAAATGACAGCCGGGGCGGCCGGGATTGCTTCGGGCACTGGCGTGCCCTCGCAATGACCAGAGGAGAGGGTGTGGGTAATTCTTCCCATTGGCGGTATTTTGGGGTATAATAGTAATAACAGGTCAAAACGGGAGCGGAGGAAGAAGGAGGTCCTATGGATCGACGCGACTTTTTGAAGCAGGTGGGGCTGTGGTATGCCGGCCTGATGACCGCCGCGCCGGTGTTCCGCATCACCTCCCGGGCCCTGGCTGCTCCGGCGGGCAAACCGGAGATTGTGGTGGCCGAAGGCGAGGATATACCGGCCCGGGTCCGGGCCGTTATCGATAATATGGGCGGCCTGGGCCGGTTTGTGAAGAAAGGCGAGCGGGTGGTCATCAAGCCGAATATCGGCTGGGACCGCAATCCCGCCCAAGCGGCCAACACCCATCCTCTGGTGGTCAAAACCCTGGCGGAACTGGCCCTGGCGGCCGGGGCCGCGTCGGTGGCGGTTTTTGACCGGCCCTGCAACGAGGAACGTCGCTGTTATCACAACAGCGGTATCAAGCCGGCGCTGGAAGCCGTGGCGGATTCCCGCCTCAGCTGCGAATACATGGATGACCGCAAATTTATCCCGGTGGACATTCGGCGGGGAAGGGTGCTGAAAAAGTGGTCTTTTTACAAGGACGCTCTGGAGGCGGACTGTTATATCAATGTGCCGGTTGCCAAACACCACGGGCTGACCGGGCTGAGCCTGGGCCTGAAAAACATCATGGGCGTACTGGGGGACCGGCGCGGCCGGATTCACCATAATATCGCCCGGAACCTGGCGGACCTGAATACGGTCATCCGCCCCCGGCTGACGGTGGTGGACGCCACCCGCATCCTGCTGCGCAACGGCCCCCAGGGCGGCCGTCTGGAGGATGTGCGCCTTTGCAATACCGTGCTGGCTGGCACCGATCCGGTGGCTGTGGACGCTGTGGCCACCACCCTGTTTGACAAGTTGCCGGACGACATTGCCACCACCTTGGCGGCCTATGAAATGGGGCTGGGGGAAAAAGACCTGGATCGGTGCCGGATTGTCAATGTTTGAGCACACGGGTTTCTCCGGCCCGTATAAAAGCTTTCGGCCAAACCGGAGCTTGCTTTTATGACCAGCCGCAAATTTTTCCTGTGGTCCCGCCGGGTCTGCCAGATTCTGTTTCTGGTATTGTTTCTGTTTTTGTTCCGGCAGACCGATTACGCCGGCACCGATGAGCTGCCCTATGCGGTGAATCTGTTTTTCCGCTGGGACCCCCTGGTGGCGGCGGCCGTCACCCTGGCCACCCGCACGTTTATCCCGCTGTTGCTGCCGGCCTTGGCCGTGATCGGGTTGACCCTGGTTTTCGGGCGGGTGTTCTGCGGCTGGATCTGCCCCCTGGGAACCCTGCTGGACGGAAGCGGCAAGGTGATCAAACCGGTGAAAACGGTTTCCCCCCGCTGGCGCGGGGCCAAATATTTCATTCTGTTGGTTGTATTGGTTGCCGCGGCCTTCGGCGGGCAGTGGGTAGGCTTTGTGGATCCCTTTTCCCTGCTGGTGCGGGGGCTGACCATTGCTGTGGACCCCCTGTTGGCCGCCATGACCACCGCCGGTTTTGATGCCCTTTATTTCCACGGGCCGTCCTGGCTGGTTGCGGTAAGCGAGGCGGTTTACGACGGGTTCCAGGCCGGTATTCTGCCTTATCAGCAGTCCCGGTTTCTGCTGCCCGCTTTGAGCCTGGTCATGCTGGCCGGGGTTTTTGCGCTGGAGCTGCTGGGCCGGCGGTTCTGGTGCCGGAACCTGTGCCCCCTGGGGGCCCTGCTGGGCCTGGTTTCCCGGTTGTCTTTGGTTCGCCGGGTGCCGTGGCGGGCCTGCAAGGGGTGTGACAGTTGCCGGGAGCAGTGCCGT
>CAZWCS010000083.1:0-843 GCA_964632805.1 uncultured Desulfobacterales bacterium | reverse complement strand
ACGGAGGAAGGCCGCCTGATGGCCGAAGAGTGCAGCCTCTGCCTGGACTGCCTGGAATATTGCCCGCGGGAAATTACTACTTTCCGCTTTTCCCGGCCGGTGAACCGGGCGCCGGTGGATATTCGCCGCCGGCATCTGCTGGGGGCCGGTCTGGCCGGCCTGGTGCTGCCGTTTTTGTCCCGGATCGACGCCGCCGCGCAGATTCCCGCCCGGCAGGTGATCCGGCCGCCGGGGGCCCTGCCGGAGGAAGATTTCTGCAAAACCTGCGTGCGTTGCGGGGAATGCCTCAAGGTCTGTATTCAGAACGCTCTGCAGCCGGTGTTTCTGGAGCAGGGGCTGGACGGGATGTTTACCCCGCAGTTGATTCCCCGGCTGGGATACTGCGAATTCAACTGCACGCTCTGCGGTCAGGTCTGCCCCACCGGGGCCATTGCCCGCCTTTCTCTGGAAAAGAAGCAGACCTTTGTGATCGGACAGGCGGTGGTGGACAAGAACCGCTGCCTGCCTTATGCCCAGGCCACCCCCTGCATCGTCTGTGAGGAGCATTGCCCCACCCATGACAAGGCCATCAAGTTCAAACAGGAACAGACCACCGACAGGGAGGGACGGATGTTTACCCTGAAGCGGCCCTACGTGGTGCCCGAATTGTGCATCGGCTGCGGCATCTGTGAGACCAAGTGCCCGGTTACCGGCCGGGCCGCCATCCGGGTGGTGCCCGGCGAACCCGCCGGCCCCGGGGCCGGGGTGGGGTATGGGTAGGAGCCTGGGATTATCTTTTCCCCGGAAAACAGATCCGGCGCAGTTTTCTTGGGATTCGTCTTCAAGGGTGGGTAGAGGCGGCTG
>CAZWCS010000082.1:7005-20154 GCA_964632805.1 uncultured Desulfobacterales bacterium | reverse complement strand
GGGACTTAGAGGAAAAAATCGGCTAAAATCGAGGCCCAACTGTTAAAAAAAAGTTAGAGTGGTTCTTCTTTTTTCTTGTCATTCCCGTTTTTTGGTTTGTTTTTGTAAATTTTAAAAAATTAATTTATCATGAATTGAAACCCTATCTAGTATACAGTATAGCCCTTTCTTGGTCGCGGCGATTATGCCCACTGATCATGGTATTAATCTATTTGGCTTTGCACTTTTGTTTCGGCGAGATAACAGTCTATTCTTCTATTCAGGATGCTATCAACTCAAAAAAAGCTTTAGTTTCGGGTATGACGGGCAGTGCTCTTGTTCAAGAAATATCGCAATATTTGGCTTTCTATGAAGGAGTCAAGGACTATGCGATTGGGCGTTTTGGATCTCTGGATGCATTATTACCGATGTTTTTTTTGGGTGTTGGCAATTTAATAATTTTTTATAATGCCTGTGCTATTCTTACTTGCTTTCTCATTCCCGCAGCGGAATATCGCCGGGCGTTTGGGCCTCTATCAGATGCAGACCAACCACAGGCAGTTCCCATTTTACGCATAGCTGCCATTTCAGCTGTTACAATGTTTTTGAGCCTTTTTATTTATCTTCCATCTTTTGTGTATATCGAGCTATACTTTCAACAGACATCTGGATTATCACAAAATAGAGAAAAAATAGAAAAATATGCTGTTCAAAAACTTGAAAAAATTGATGACTCCTTTTTTAAAGAGGGCACACTTATTCAACTACAAAATGCAAGGATTGAAGCGTTGCGTAATACTGAAGTTGCTCTTGCACATCTGGAAGGACAGACAGACCGGGCATTTGATCGCATGGAAGCAAACGTCGATAACTATCTTGATTGGTATTATAGCTTGGTAGGTGAGTATACACGTATTGCCAATTTGTTAGTAGGTGAGCTTGAAGATTATATGGTCAAGAAACTCGAAACGTCTTTGAAACAAGGAGATGCTTTTAAAAAAGTGCAAAATGCCATTGACAATGTATTCTCTGAATATGAAGATGCTCATAAGGCATATCAAAAGGCTGCTCAAGCAATTATGAGAGAAAATCGGGTGGTTAATATAAAACCTTCTTTTCAAATAGTTAAAAAAGTATCACTGGAGGAGGTCTTAACTCCACCAATCCATCAGGATGTTGTGAACTTAAAACATAGGTTGTATATTGGTGGAGTGGGGGGGGGCGCAACAGGTGTTCTTACTGCTGTTATAGTTAAAAAAATTCTTGGAAAAGTAATGGGTAAAAACCTTATTAAAATCGCTGCCAAAGCATTGTCAAAAATTGTGATTAGCAAAACTGCCGGAACTGCTGGTGGTGCTGGCACAGGCGCGGCCGTCGGCGCAGCTGCTGGGTCAGTTGTTCCAGGTATAGGTACAGTTGCTGGCGCAATAATAGGTGGTATTGTTGGCGGTATTGTTGTTGGCGTGTCCGTTGATAAATTACTGATAGAGATTGAAGAGGCAATTAGTCGTGAAGATTTTAAACGCGAGATACTTTCGGCAATCAATGAAGCCCGAATGGAATTTAAGGCTAAGTTAGCTTTTTAAAATAATACTTAATTGGACTAACAAGGCAAATCCAGCGGCCACAAAAAGCTGCGCCGCTCATTTGCTGTAGGTCGGCAAGATACTATTACGATTATCACGACAAAATGATAATTAAAACCCCTTTGGGTAAAATTTTTCGAGTTTCGTGGGGGCTTCTCAATTTAATGCTTTTAAAAAAATGCGATGGTAAATAAAATGGATAAACAGCAACAAAGTAAACAAAGGAAAGGGAAATCTTCCAAAATCTTTTTTTTTCTGTTTTTATTGTGGCTTTTCAGTCTTATAGGCTTTGCTAAATTTGAAGAGAACAGTATAACCTTTTTAATTTCAATGCTTTTTTTTATCATTTATCCTTTTTTTTACTTACCTTTATTTCTAATTTATAGGATAATAAATATCAAAAAAAAGAATTCACTGACTGAATTAAATTTAGATGATAAGATTAAAAATAATAAAAACAGATCGAAAAAAAACTTCTGGATTCTATTGTTGTTTCTTGGGTCTCTTTTTCTAATCATGATTACTTTTCTCCTTTATGGTAATCCGGAAGTTTTCATTGATTTCACGATATTTTTTTTAGCACTAACAATTTTATTAATATTAATAAAAAGAAACAGGTTAAAAAGGCAGCTACCAAGATTGCCTGCTGAAGAAATTGACCGTCAGCCTGAGTTAATTGAAACATCGATTCAAGACCAATCTCAAGAAGAGGCTCCACTATCCATTGAAAATACTGAAGCAATCCCAATACCAGAGAGCAGCAAAAAACAGGAAGTAAAAAACGGAAAAAATATTAATATAGCTATATTGCTATCGATTGTTATGATTTCAGGAATTATAGCCTTATTCACTTTTTGCTTACCAGAATACAAATGGCTTTTGTATATATCATTTTTTTTATTCATTTTGTCGTTTTTTGTTATAACGTTAATAATGTTTTCCAAAATAACCGGGAAGCTATTTATCCCGTTAGTTCTTATTATTATAATTTTCATAGGATTTTTTTACGTAAATTATGTAAATCATGTATCTGGCAAAAAAGAATATGATGTTATCGTATTTGATAATATACCTGGGATTAGCGCGGCAGCAAAAAATAGACACAACGTACTATATTTCGTTGAGCAAAAAGTTTTGTACTACCCTCAGCGGTCAAATAATCAATACGTCTTTTTAATAACTCCTATAGTTCAATGCGTTCGGAACAGAGGCCAATTTTCATTCAGTGCTTCTCCTGAAGAATTTAATTTATTAACAAGAGAGTTACTTTTTCTTGACGAGTTTTGTGAAGAAAAGGTCAATATTAGGAACGTTGGTAAAGGCGCTTATGATTCGGTAGAATCAATTTTCACAAGCGTATGGGATATGGTTCGTCACCCTGTACAAAACTCTAAATCTCTCTATAGTGCTGGGAAGAGTGGGGCAAAGCTGGCTGAAAAACTAATAAATGGGGAGACTAGCGTCGATGAGTTAAAGAGCGAGGCTCACGAGTTTGTAGAATACTGGTGGTATAATGCTCAATGCGAAAAGGCAGAAGAATATAATATTAGTTACCAAAAAGCTGTTTTTAAAGAGTCAAAGGCCGCGATTGGCAATATTACAAAAAGTTATTATGGATCCAGAATTGCTGGAGAGGTATTAACAGTTTTTTGTGGTTATGCTGCTGTGGCCAAATTATCAAAAGCTACAAAGCTCGCAAAGGCAGCAACTATTATAAGGGGTGGTTCAAAATTTGGGAGACTTTTTAAATATTTAAAAGGCGCTAAAATAAGCAAGCCTATTGCGAAATTTGGGGTGAAACCTCGAGAAAATTTTGCAAAACTTGTGAAGAGAAAAAAGAGCGGCGCTATAGAAGCTAATTTAAATGTCAGAAATATCGAGCTATCCGGGAAAAAGCACCCTGTAACCGGCATATCATTTAATAAAGGTGGTTTTCCTATTTTCAAATCCGTAAAAGAAGTTAAATTACCTCGCCGATTATATAAAGCTTCTGATAAAGAGCAATTTGAGTTCGCCACAAAAAAACTATTTGAATCAGTAAAAAAACAACCCAATTTAGCCAAACAATTTTCTAAAAAACAATTAGATCAGATAAAAATCGGAATTACACCAAGTGGTTATACTTGGCATCACCACCAATTAAGGGGAAAATTACAGTTAGTTGATTCAGCTACACACCAAGCTACTGGACATACAGGCGGTAAAATCATTTGGGGCGGAGGGAGTGATTACAGATGAAAAAGAAAATCGATTGGAAATGGTCAGACTTACCTCTAAATATTGCAACCATAAAAAAAATTGAAAAACAAATGAACATTTCTTTTCCTCAAGATTTTAAAAAGTTTATTATGGAGAATAACGCAGGATATCCTTCAAAAAAATATATTTATTTGGCATCAAATGAAAATAAGGTGTTCAATGCTTTATTGAATTTAAAGGAAGGAGGAGATGACCCATCCTTATTTGAAACTTATATTAATATTAAAGATAGACTTCCTAAAAATATTATACCCTTCGCCTCAGATCCATTTGGAAATTATTTTTGTCTAAATTTTGGTGAATATCCGCCATCTATTTGTTATTGGGATCATGAACTAGCATATGTTGACACTCAAAGATCAATCATACCGATATCAGAATCCTTTTCAAAATTTATTGATCTGTTGTCGGATTAAATCATAGGCTGTTTGTTTTTTTACACATCACCTGGCATACGGTGAGGCGTGTGAGGGGTTGCCATGGTTGATACGGACGTCACTTATTATGTTTCTTCAAATAAAAAAAGCCAGATCACCCTCTGTCAAAGACCTTCCGGCTAAAAAATTTCTTCCCCTCTTGGCGGCCCAGCTGTCTTTCCATAAAAAGACCTGTCGCTTTCCATTTCGGTTACCAGGAATTTGGCTTTGGCATAAATTGAATTGGACGCATATGCTGTATATATATTAATTTACAGATCATAACTTTTTTTCCGTGTCAAGGTTTTTCGCATAATACATATCGCTTTCCCCCATAACCACACCTTCCCGGCAAATTTTATTCGCCTGTTGATTGTGTTGAACTTTCTCCCCCCGCATATAGAAATAATACCCTGTATCTAATTTTCTCTATATCTTCCAACTACCTATAACCCAAAGGAGGTACTGCGCCAATGGATACCGTACAAGAGTATCTCAAAAGCGGCTGCCCGGCCATCTGGGTCGTCACCAGTGGCGACCCTTTTCGGGCAGAGAAAATCATCCCCTGCCAGGGCTGGCGATTTCTGGCATGGGATTGCGCTTCGGGCATCCGCCAACCCAACACCTTGACCGTGATAGACGAGATCACCGATCCGGTAGAAGCAATCCGTTATCTGGACAACCTGCAAGATACGGTGCTGATGGTTCACAACCTGCACCTGTTTCTGGATGGTTCCCCTGAAGTCATTCAAGCCATACAGAACGGGATCAACCGCTGGAAGTCCATCGGTGCCTGCCTGGTTGTACTATCAGCCGTATTAAAATTGTGTCCAGAAATCGAAAAGCTTTTCCAGATCATTGATCTTGAACGTCCCGACACAGATGCGTTGTATAACCTGCAATGCGATCTCGGCAAAACCCACAACATCCGCCCCAATAAGAAAGCCGCCCGGATTGCATCGGGCATGACCGAAATTGAGGCGGAACAGGCTTACAGTTTAAGCCTTGTCAAGTCCGGCTACTTTTCATCCAGGGTAGTATCGGATTTAAAGTCCCAGATCATTCGAAAATCGGGCATTTTAGAGCTGTATGAACCGGCGGACATCAAAGATGTCGGCGGTCTGGACAATCTCAAAGATTACATTCAGAAAAGACTCGATGCCATCCAATCCAATGATCTTAACCGTCCCAAATCCATGCTGCTTCTGGGTATCCCCGGATGCGGCAAATCACTGGCGGCCAAGAGCATCGCCAAGATTCTGAACTGGCCGTTGATAAGGTTCGACGTAGGGGCCCTCAAGGGCTCTTTGGTCGGTCAAAGCGAGGCCAACATGCGCGAAGCATTGAAGGTGATCGAAAACTGTCAGTGCGTCACCGTCTTTATCGATGAAATCGAAAAACAGTTTGCCGGCGTTCAATCCAGCGGGCAGACCGACGGCGGCACCACCACCGGCATGTTCTCCCGGTTCCTGACTTTCATGCAGGACACCACCAGCCAGGTCTTTGTCGTGGCTACCGCCAATGACATATCCCAGCTGCCACCGGAGATGCTGCGCGCCGGACGCTTTGACACCACCTTCTGCATCATGCTGCCGACTTTACCCGAACGACGAGAAATCATAAAAATCATGAACAGAAAATACACGGCGGATGTCCCGGAAACGTATGCAGAACATTTGCAAGGATATTCCGGCGCAGAGATCGAACTGCTGGTCAAAGAATCGTTGTATGAAGGCTTGGATAAAGCCTATGCGTCCATCATTCCCTTATCCCGCTCCATGCGGGAACAAATCAGAAACCTGGAAGAGCTGGCCAAGCGCTATCGTGTGGCCAACACGACAGAAGCGCTGCCGGCACAAACCAGAAAAATCAAAAGGAGTTAGCCGATGAGTCATTTGTCAAAGATTGAGCTGGTGATTTACGATCTGGCCTCATTAAAAGAAGCCTGTAAATCACTGGGGCTTACCTTCTGTGAAAACCAGAAGACCTTTACCTGGTACAGCGGCAAGGGGCAATGCGACCATGCCATCAAAGTACCCGGTGCCCGGTATGAAGTGGGCATCGTCAAACAAAACAACCGGTACGAACTGCAATGGGATGATTACCGTCCCGGCGGTCTGGTGGAAAAACTGGGCAACCAGGCCGGTCTGTTAAAGCAGGCCTATGCGGTTGCCAAGATCACCAAAGAAGCCATACAGAACAAGTATTGCATCCGCAGAAAGACCCTCGACAACGCCATTTCGCTGGTTCTTTCCTAACCCCCCGTTCGTTGTCCATTCTGACCCACCTGTTTTATCCCCACTACCAAACCATTCAAGGAGGTGATTTATGCGTCCCCAGATCAGGATCACTGTTTCCAATGACGGTGACATCGAAATCGAAACCGTGGGATTTACCGGTAAAAGCTGTGTGGAAGAGACCCGATTCTTAAAGAAGATGCTGGGCCAAGAAACCTTCAAACAGCTGACCCCGGCCTATTATTCCCGGAACAGGCAGCAGAAAAAGAAATATCTGCCGTTGTGCGGATAGAAAGGAGAATCCAGACACAAGGAGTTACTATGACAGAAACATCGCGGTTCTGGGATGATCTGGTATCCGGAAAGTTCGCTTTTCGGGTCAAAGAATCATCCAAAGGACGGGAACTTACGTCTTCTATTGATGTGTATCACATCATGAAGCCGCTCTTTGCCGAAGCCGACGATGTGGAAGTATTGTATGCCATCTACCTTGATGCCAAAAACCGGATCATCTTAATGGAAAAAGCATCTGCCGGAAGTATCACCAGCGCGGTGCTCTATCCCCGGGAGATCGTCAAGCGGGTCATCGCCGTCAAAAGCACGGCGGTGATTGTCAGCCACAACCATCCCTCCGGTGATCCCCATCCTTCTTGCGAGGATAAGAACCTGACCATCAAGCTCTGGATCGCGCTCAGAAACATCGACGTTTGTCTGCACGACCATATCATTGTCGGCGACGATTATTACAGCTTCAGCGACGAGGGGCTTCTTGCAGCCCTTGAACAGCAATATCGTTCGTTCATAAAACACCATATCATTACCAGTAAATAAGGAGAATTTGTTATGACCGATGAAAACATTTTTGCCAAAGCCTGTCTGATTCAACTGTCCACCTCTGTATGGCAGGGAACCCGCGCTCTGGATGCGGAAGTCATGCAGCAGATCAACAACAACGGCGCCTGGTTAAAAGGGCGGAAGTTTTTGATCAATCCCGAACTGCTGGGACCGGTCAAAACCGTGGTTCACCGTGCCCGAAAAGAAGCGGTGGTCACCCATACTCTGCCCTTTCCGATAACCGGACTGTATCTGGTGCCCAAAGAATCGATTGAGACCATTACGTCCAAGTTGCAGTTCTTCCGGGCGCGGTTCTGGAACAAGGTCAACGAGTTTGAATCCATCTACGGAGAAGCAAGACAGGAAGCCCGGCAGATTCTGGGCAACCTGTTTGACCCGGAAGAATACCCGGATGATATCTCTGCCAAGTTCCGGTTTGACTGGAAATTTGTCACCCTGACCATGCCCGGCAGAGACACCATTCTTTCGCCCGAACTGTATCAGAAAGAAAAAGAAAAGTTCGTGGCGATGGTGGAAGAAGCACGGGAGATGGGTATCCGCGCGTTGCATCAGGAGTTATCCGACAACGTGGAATACCTCATGGACCGTCTGTCTGCCAACGGCAAGGGAAAAATCCTGAAAAACGCCATGTTCAACCGCATGAATGCGTTTTTGGAAGACATTGAAACCAAGAACGTCTTTAACGATCAGCGCTTGCGGGAACTTGCCGAAGAAGCCCGCTCGACAATCAGCAACACCGATGCGGTCAACCTCAAGTACGATGTGAACCTGCGCCGTCATATTCATGACCAGATGTCGCAGTTGAAAACATCGATTGACGAATCCATCGAGGATATCCCCCGACGCCGCATTCGTATTGAAACGGTTAAAGACGAACCGGTCGAAGATTTTCCGGCGGCGCAATCTGCGTAAACCGGATATTTTCGTGGTTCCGTGTCAAAAAACACCCATATATTTCAAGGAGAAAAGCGATGAATTTTACCATGTTAACCGGCAACCTCGGACATGATCCGGATGTGGTCTTTTCCCCGGAAGGATTAAAAATCGCCCGGTTCAGCCTGGCATTTGACTCCGGAAAAAAAGACAAGACCAGCTGGATCAATGTATCGGCGTTTAACAAGCTGGCCGATGCCGTGGAAAAACACCTTCACAAAGGGGCCCGCATCGGTCTGCTGGCTGTACTGGACCAGAACCGCTGGGAAGACGACCAGGGGCAGAACCGGTCCCGTCACCAGTTAATCGCCCGCAACATCGAGTTCATCAAGACCGATGGCAGGGGCTTTAACGGCAACGGCGACCAGCCTTCCGACAACGTCGACACCGGCAAGGACGATGACATACCGATCTAAAAAAAGGAGTGTCTTATGCCAACCCGACCAACCGCTGCCAAAGCAGCCAACGGCGATCCGCTGCGGGTGTTTACGGTCTCGGAAAAAGAATTCTTTGTGGAATCTTCCAAGGAAAAGATTCTGTATAAAGTGTTCCGCCATAACGGGACCGCAACCTGCACCTGCGGCGATTATACGGCCAATGTCAAAAAAGAGGCGGGCTATCAATGCAAGCATATCCTGGCGGTATTGCGCGGTCCGGCCGAGACGCTGGCCGAACAGACGCCAAAACCGAAACTGCATGATGAGTTTATCATCTCGATTCAGGGTACGGAGTTTGTCAAATACGCCGGATTACTGGATCTGGCCCATCAGAAGGGCATCCAGATGATCCAGGTGGACCCGGTGCAGTATCCCACCGCCGATAACGGCTATGAAGCCATCTGCAAAGCTACGGTGGAATCAAGCGACCGGGCGCTTTACGTGGAATATGGTGATGCCAGTCCCAAAAATGTCAACCGCAAGGTGGCCAACCATATTCTGCGCATGGCGGCAACAAGAGCAAAAGCCAGATGTCTGCGCGATTTTACCAATATCGGTATTACCTGTCTAGAAGAACTCGGCGGCGATGACGATATTATCCCGGCAGATTCGGCAGCATCACCGGTATCGCCAAAAGCGACCGGCGCAGAATCTGCGGATAAGGTTATCCCCATGAAAAAAACCGGGGCAACGTCTGCGCAGACAAATGCGTCTGACAAATCTTTATCTGCGGATAAAAAGCATGTCGCAAACAACGGCAAGCCGTCGGCAGCACAGAAAAACGCCATCGAGAATCTGGCGCAACGAAGAGGTCTGGAAAAAAAGGACCTGGACGATATTGCCCAGAAGCTTGTCGGCGCAAATTATGAAGACCTGTCCGCATCTGATGCGGCCCAGTTTATCCAGGCGCTGCAGCAATCCGGCTAAGTCCCGTTGTAATTTGTAAAAACCCCCTTATGGAAGACAGGAGCACTTTTATATCAGTGTTTCCTGTCTTCCCCCCACAAGGAGTGTTCATTCATGAATATTGAATCCTTACGGAAAACGCCGCACCTTTCGTTTTCTGCATTGCATGAATACCAGAACTGCGGTTTGAAATACTGGTTCAACCGGATTAAAAAGCTTCCGGCGGAATTTGTTCCCGACGTACTGGTATTTGGAAAATGCATTCACCAGGTGCTGGAAGAGTTTAACTACCAGCGGCAGAAAGAAGAAACACCGCCCGTAAATACACTGGTCAGCGTCTTTGAATGCTGCTGGGACAAAGCAGCCGAAGATAAAACGATCCATTACAGTAAGGGCAAGGATTTTTCTACCCTGCGAAAAGAAGGAGCGGCCCTTATCCGGCATTTTTATGACAACCAGGCCAACGACGATTATCGCGTCCTGGCGGTTGAAGAAGGGTTTTCTCTGGAGCTGTCCGGGCTGCCCTATCCCATTATCGGCCTGATCGATCTGATTGAAGAAGACGCCTCCGGGACCATAATCATCACCGATTATAAGACCACTTCCCGGGCGTACTCGCAATCGGAGATCGACCAGAATATGCAGCTGACCCTGTATCAGCTGGCGATGGAGCAGAACGGGTATGCCGATCGGGACATGATCCTGAAACTGGACTGTCTGATCAAGACCCAGAATCCCAGGTACGAGCAGTATTACACCGTGCGCAACCCGCAGGACATGCAAAGACTACAGCGTGTCATCCGGCTGCTGGTTCAGGGCATCTCGCAAGAGGTGTTCCTGCCTGCGGCCGCCAACTGGATGTGCACCAATTGTCCGTATAAAACCCATTGCACCAAATTGTTAGGAGAAGAAGCCTATGCAACTGAATCGACAACAACAGCACGCTTCCGAATTTGAAACCGGGATTGCCAGCGTTATTGCAGTCCCCGGCAGCGGCAAGACGGTAACCATGACTCGCCGTATCGGCAATCTGGTTCAAAAAGGAGTTGCTCCCAGCAACATACTGGGGCTGACCTTTACCCGGAACGCCGCCGAAGCCATGCGAAGCAAACTGCGGCAGGTGTTGGGGGAGCTGGCCGATCAGGTCTGGCTGCTCACCATCCATGCATTCTGCCTGCGGGTTTTAAAAGATGAAAACCGCCGGTTTGAAATCATTCACGGTAAAGAACAGCTGCGGTTTATCCGGCAGATCAAAAAGAAAAAGAAAGTGAATCTGCCGACGGGTCTGCTTGTCCGGGAGATCTCGCTGGCGAAAAACAACCTGATATCCGTCAGTGATCTGCATGTTTTGTATGCCGATGACCAGACCATGAAGCGGGTCGCGGAAGTCTATGAAGCCTATGATCAGGAAAAACAGCAGAAACTGCTGTATGATTTTGACGATCTGCTGGTGGAGACCTACCGTGTGCTGGGGCAGGAACGGGTAAGAAAACGATATCAACAGACATTTTCGCATGTCCTGGTAGACGAGTTCCAGGATATCAACCCGGCCCAGCTTGAAATCCTGAAACGGCTGGTAAACCGTAACGGTTCTTCGAGCTTCTG
The DNA here is from genome assembly GCA_964632805.1 of uncultured Desulfobacterales bacterium. GTDB lineage: Bacteria > Desulfobacterota > Desulfobacteria > Desulfobacterales > Desulfosudaceae > CAZWCS01. The sequence goes on along the minus strand of CAZWCS010000082.1, from coordinate 8,941 downwards.
GATCTGCGGTGACGACTGGCAAAGCATCTACGCTTTTACCGGGGCGTCATTGGCCAATATTTTGCGGTTCAAGGAAATCTTTCCGGATTCGGAGCAGTTTATCTTAAACCTCAATTATCGGTCTACGCCGCAAATTTTGAAGGTCTGTCAGAACCTGATCGAGCACAACACCAACCGCGTGGATAAACAGCTGGAGTCCAACCAGCCCAGCGGTGAGGAGGTGACGGTTTTGCAGTGCAGCAATGAAGAAGACGAAGCCATCCAGGTGGTGGACGTTATCAAGGAGCTTATTGAACGGGGCTATCCCTATACGGATATGGCGATCCTGTACCGGGCGAATTTTCAAAGCCAGGTGCTGGAAGAAATCTTATCGCAGCAGAACATTCCGTTCCGGATCGAAAACGGCATGAACTTCTTTAACCGGTTTGAGGTCAAGGTGCTGATCGATTACCTGCGCCTGATCCTGAACCCGGATTCTGAAGAAGCAGATGAGGCCCTGTGCGCGGTGATCAACGTGCCCAACCGGTATCTGGGCAGAAAGTTTGTCCAGGAGCTGGAATCGTTTGCGGAAAAAAAGAAACTGCACCTGTACGCAGCGTTGAAGAAGATGCCCGTCAAACTTCCCTATTTGAAAAAAAATATCCGGGAGTTTCTGGGGCTGCTTGATCCTTTGATGAAAAACGGTTCCACCATGGAACCGGCGGCGGTTTTGAACATTCTTCGTGATGCGCTGGATTATGACCAGTTCATTACCGAAGACGATGTTCCCAGCCCGGATGATTCAAAGATTGCCAACCTGGACCAGTTACAGTTTGTGGCCAACAAGTATTCTACGATATCGGCCCTGTTAAATTACACCGATTCGTTTGCAGACGATCACGGTCAGGACGAAAACGGCGTCTCTTTGATGACCATCCATAAGTCGAAAGGACTGGAATTTCCGGTGGTGTTTGTCACCGGACTGGTCAAGGGGATTTTGCCCAACAAGAACGGCGATATCGAAGAAGAAAGAAGAATCGCCTTTGTCGCGCTGTCTCGGGCAATGAGACTGCTTTATGTCAGCTGGTTTGCCCATTACATGGGAAAACCCGCCCAGCCGTCCCCGTTTTTGGTCGAAATGTTTGAAGAATCCGGATGATTTGCAACCTTTGACTATGGGGCTGCGCTGTTCCGACAGCCCCTTTTTCATAATAAGGAGCAACGTAAATGGCTGATACATTGAATCTGATCTATGCGTATACCCGTAAACAGGCGATAGAAGACGGTGTTCTGATTGACGTATCAAAAGCGTCTTGTAAAATCGGAATTCTGTATCCGGTCGCGGTAACAGATACGCTGTGGAAAAGGTATATCGAACCGGATGCGGTAGCGAAAACCTATGGGCAGGATGAGACCGGCCGGCTGCGGGATGTTCTGTGGATGTTCCGTATTCAGGCCCGGTTGCAGAACAATAACCGGCAGTTTCTGTTCAAAGCCCTCTTTATGATGGGCGCTGAAATGAAACTGACAACGTTGAAGGCGGTGATCGGACCCGGTGATAACCTGGAACCGGTGATCACGATCATGCTGCCTGATGAAGATTAATAGAAAGTGACCATTAAAAAATGCCCCTCCATGTCTTTTGGAGGGGCATTTCCTGTATATTTTTGCAAACGCGTTTTTTGACCCGTCAAAAAAACGCTTCCAGGTTGGAAATAGAGTTGGAAAAGAGATTTTGGCAAAGAAAAAGGGACTTGAAGATTTCTCTCAAGTCCCTGATTTTATTATTGGTGGTCCCAGCGGGGATCGAACCCGCGTTACCGGCGTGAGAGGCCGGCGTCCTAACCGCTAGACGATGGGACCATAAGACCGTACGCAGCCTTTATTATCTATAAAAACATCACCGTTTTGTCAAATATAAAATATACTTTCCGGGCTTATTTCCGGTCGAGACGCC
>CAZWCS010000082.1:0-6995 GCA_964632805.1 uncultured Desulfobacterales bacterium | reverse complement strand
TCTGCAACATGGTGGGCGGCAATGGCTGCAGACGCCTCCAAATCGGCAATCGTACGGGATACTTTTAAAATTCGCGTGTAGGCCCGGGCGGACAGCCCCAGGCGATCAACCGCGTTTTGCAGCAGCAAGGCAGGCTCCCGGTTGAGCTGACAATATTTTTTCAAGTGGCGCCCGGACATCCGGCCATTACAGTGAATGTGGCCCGGGGCAAACCGCTCCGCCTGTATCTGCCGGGCCGCGACCACCCGTTTTTTTATCTCTGATGACGGTTCCGCGTCGTTTTCCGCCACCAAGTCCGTATAGGCAACCGCCGGCACCTCCACATGAATATCGATTCGGTCGAGCAATGGCCCGGAAATCCTGGCCTGATACCGTCGAATCTGGCTGTCCGAACAGGCGCAGACGTGCCGGGAATCACCCAGATATCCACAGGGACAGGGGTTCATGGCCGCCACCAGCATAAAGGCCGAAGGATAAGTAGTGGACATGGTGGCCCGGGAAATGGTAACCGTTTTATCTTCCATCGGCTGGCGAAGCATCTCCAGTACCGGCTTTTTAAACTCGGGGAACTCATCCAGGAAAAGCACGCCGTTGTGCGCCAGACTGATTTCCCCCGGCTTGGGATGGCCGCCTCCCCCGATCAGGCCGGCATCGGAAATGGTGTGGTGGGGCGCCCGGAACGGGCGGCGCGTAATCAGGGGGAAACCGCCGTTCATGTGGCCGGCCACGGAAAAAATTTTGGTTGTCTCAATGGCTTCCGCAAAGCTCATCTCCGGCAGGATCGTCGGTAGCCGCCGGGCCAGCATCGTCTTTCCCGCTCCGGGAGCGCCGATCATGACCAGGTTGTGTCCACCGGCAGCAGCAATCTCCAGCGCCCGCTTGGCATTCTCCTGTCCGGCCACTTCCGAAAAATCCTCAGCCGGCGGCGCGGCCGAGGCAAACAAGGCCGCCACGTCCATCGTCTCCGAAGATAAAGATAAGGTGCCCTCCAGAAAGCCCACCGCTTCGGACAAATGATGCACCGGATAAACGGAAATCCCGGAAACAACGGCAGCTTCGCGTCGATTCTCCACCGGTACGAGAATCCCCGGCAAACCGGCTTCTCTGGCCGCCAGTGCCATTGGCAAAACGCCGCTGACGGGCTTTATACGACCGTCCAGGGAAAGTTCCCCCAGAATCAGAAAATCGGCCAACCGCTCCTGCGCCATCACTCCGGAAGCCGCCAGAATCCCCAAGGCAATGGGAAGATCGTAACCGGTTCCCGTTTTTTTGATCGCCGCCGGTGCCAGGTTCACCGTAATTCGATCATCGGAAAAGGAAAACCCGGAATTGACCAGAGCGGCCTTTACCCGCTCCTTGCTCTCTTTTACAGCAGTTTCCGCCAGCCCCACCGTGGTAAACACCGGCAGCCCCCGGCTGATATCAACTTCCACCTCCACCGGACAGGCATCAATACCGATCACCGTACTGCTTAAAACTTTGGCCAGCAACTGTCTATCCTCCTTTTGTCAACTTATGAAATCCACCAAAATACATTGACAATACCGCTGTTTTTTTTTACTGTAAATATTTTAAGAGGTTAATATATAATTCGGGCATGGAAACCGATGAGAAAAATCAGACGAAAAGGAAAACCCGGAACAAGCAAGGACCGGGGGAATTCGCATCAACCGGCTATGATACAGGATTGGAAAATCTCTTCAATTTTCATGCAAGTTTTTGCGCATACAACAGGAAAACCAGCCAATGCCATATTTTCAAAAAACCCTGGCCGCACCCATTACGCTTGCCGGGGTCGGTGTTCACTCGGGGCGATCCGCCGCGGTGACGATAAAACCGGCTCCGCCGAATCACGGCATCAAATTTGTACGGCGTGATCTTCGACAACCGCCTGCAATTCCGGCGCTGTTTAAGATGGTGACCGACACCAGTTTTGCCACGGTTCTGGGCGTGGACGGTGTGATTATTTCCACAGTGGAACACCTCATGGCCTGTCTGGCGGGGCTGGAAATCGATAATGCCGTGGTGGATGTTGACGGCTATGAACTTCCGATAATGGATGGCAGCGCCCGTCCCTTTACAGAGGCAATGGCTGCGGCGGGAACCGTGGAACAAGAGGCGGAACGCTGTTATATCCTTATTAAGAAGCCGATTGTTTTTGAAAACGAAGATAAATCGGTGGGCATTTATCCGGACACCTGCTTTCGCATTTCTTACACCATCGCTTACGATCATCCCCTGATCGGAACCCAGACCTACTCCCTGGAAATTACGGAAACCACCTTCAGTAATGAAATCAGCAGCGCCCGGACCTTCGGCTTTTATCATGAATATGAACAGCTCAAGCAACTTGGCCTGGCCCGGGGGGGCTCCCTGGAAAATGCCATCGTGATTGATGATGAAAACATAGTAAACGAGGACGGCCTGCGGTATGACAATGAATTTGTTCGGCATAAAATTCTGGATTGCTTAGGCGATTTTTCGCTGCTGGGATTGCCGATACGGGGACATATCGTGGCCTACAAATCCGGCCATTTATTCAACCATAAACTGCTGGAAAAAATTTTCCAAAGCAAGGATTGCTGGGAAACCGGCCTGGTGGAGGAAAGCTTTCCACCAACTGCCGCAGCCGTACAATCACTTGCGCTTTAACGGAACGCGGGGGAGCGTTTTCCCGACAGTTGTCATTTTCGATTATAAAAAACCATTTCGCAGGTAGGAATGATTCCGACAAACAAACAAACCAGAGGGGCCGGCTTACTCTGCCTGTTGCTTGTCCTGGCTCCCTTTCTGGCTTTGGCGCATACCGCCAGCTTATCCGACATGACGGTCACCAATACCGGTGATCACCTGCGCTTTGATGCCAATATAACCAATGCTTTTACCGAAGAGATGATCAATGCGGCGCAAAGCGGCGTAAAAGTGACCTTTTCCTTTTTTATTGAGGTCAATCAAGTGCGCTGGTTATGGCCGGACAAAGAAATCGCCAGCCGGGAAGTAACCCAGACCCTCAAATATGACAACCTGAAAGAAAAGTATATTATCACCCGTTCCTGGGAGGACGGTGAACCGATGACCACCGATTCTTTCCAGACGGCCAGAGAGACGATGTGCAAAATCAAAAATGTGGCCATCTGCGACGAGGATCTGCTGAATGAGGGTGGAAAATATCAGGTAAAAGCCAAAGCAAAACTGGATAAATTGACCCTGCCCTACTATCTTCATTATGTCCTGTTTTTTGTTTCTTTCTGGGATGTGGAAACCGACTGGCACATAACCTGCTTTACGTATTAACGCCTTCCCCCTCACAAACCGTAAACCGTGTCTTACGCACCCATGAAAAGAAATCCGGCCAGACTCTTTGCCAATTTTTTGACAAACGTTTCCGCTGACGAACGCAATCGTCGAAAACGGGAATCCATTATCATTGTCGTTTTGATCGTCATCATCGGCCTCCTGACCTTTGCCGAACACCGCATTATCCATTTCGGCACGGAATTTCCCGTTTCCAGTACCATCTTAATGTTTATCCTGATCAACATTAACCTCCTGCTGCTGATCCTCCTTATTTTTCTCGTCTTCCGGAATCTGGTAAAACTGTTTTACGACCGTAAGCAGAACGTGATGGGGGCGAAACTGCGCACCCGGCTGGTCGTCGCCTTCATTTCCCTGACACTGGTGCCGGCGGTGGTACTTTTCTTTTTCTCGATCAGTTTTATTACCACCAGCATCAAATTCTGGTTCAACGTGCCGGTAGAAAAAGCCCTGAACAATTCTCTACAGGTCGGCAAAAGCATTTACACCCATATCGAAAACAACAACCGCTTTTTTCTGAACCGCACGGCATATCAAATTAACAAACGAAATTTATTGCGCCCCTATAAAAAAGATGACCTTACCCGTTATATCCAGATTGTTCAGCGCGAGTTTCATCTCAACGCGGTGGAAGTTTATCTTGCCAATGCAAAACGCTTGACATACGCCGTTTCTCAGGAAATCGAAAAACAGCCCCTGGATGTTATTTCAGCCGGTAAGCTGCAAAAGGAACCGGGGCAAGGGAAAACCATTTCCACCATAACCCGCCGCACGCCGGTGGGAGAACTGGTCAGCTCCATTTCTTACATTCCCGCCACCAGCAAAGCGGAAGAAGAGGCCTTTCTGGTTATTTCCGTATTATTGCCGCCTGACCTGACCGCCAACTTAACCACGATTTCCAAAGGATTTGAGGAATATCAACAAATCAAATTGCTGCAGAAACCGATTCAGGCAACCTATTATATTATCCTCTCCATCGTTGCCCTGTTGGTGGTTTTTTGTGCTGTCTGGTTCGGATTTTTTCTGGCGAAATCCATTACCACCCCGATAATGGAACTTGCCAAAGGACTGGAAAAAGTTGCCGGCGGCGACTTGAACGTCAACATTGAACAACAGGCGGATGATGAGATCGGTCTGCTGGTCAAAGCCTTTAATAAAATGACCAGCGACCTCCGGGTCGGCCGGAAACAAATCGAAGAATCAGCGGGCATGCTGGCGCAACAAAAAGACGAGATTGAAGCCCGGCGCGTTTATATGGAGACCGTTCTGGACAATATTTCCACCGGCGTCATCTCCCTGGACGAAGACGGCTATATTACGACCATCAACAAATCCGCGGAAACCATGCTTTCCATTTCGCAACACGCCATCGTCAACCGCTATTATGCCAATGTTCTGGGGGGAAAATATCTGCAACTGGCCAATGAAATTGTGCAACAGTTTACGGAAGCAGGCGAAAACACGCGGGAACTGCCGCTGCAATTAACCATTAACGGAAAATCCCGCAGCTTTGTCATGTATTTAAACGCCCTGCGGCACGATAAAACCGGGCAGTATATGGGCGTGGTCATGGCCGTTGACGATCTGACCGAACTGGAGCGGGCCCAACGGATGGCGGCCTGGCGAGAAGTGGCCCGGCGGATTGCCCACGAAGTGAAAAATCCGTTAACCCCCATTTCCTTGTCCGCCCAGCGGCTGCAACGCAAGTTTGCCCGGACCACCGACGATCCGGTTTTTGCCGAGTGCATTCAAACGATCATCGAATACACCGAAATCATAAGAAATCTGGTTAACGAATTCGCCAATTACGCCAAATTTCCGGCCGCCAAGCCGGCACTTTGTGAACTTTCGCCGATCATCAAAGAAACAACCAGCCTTTATACAGAAGACAATCCGGACATAAACTTCATTATCCGCACCGGCGCGGACCTGCCGAAATTGCATCTGGATCGTCAACAAATCAAACAGGCCTTGATTAATCTGATTGAAAATGCTATTTCCGCCATGGAAGGTGCCGGTGACATTTTTATTACCGCCACCTATGACGCGGCGGCCATGAAAGTGATTCTGACCTTTGCCGATACCGGTAAAGGTGTTCCCGATGAGGAAAAAAGCAGTTTATTTGAACCCTATTTTTCAACCAAAAAATCCGGCATGGGGCTGGGGCTGGCCATTGTGAACTCCATTATTTCCGACCACAACGGGAAAATCAGTGCGCACGACAACCTTCCCCGGGGGGTTCAATTTATTATTGAACTGCCGGTGTAAGGAAGCCGGGACGTACAGGCATTATTACGAAATTCCATATCAATTGAGGACCTCCATGTTTCCATCCGTGCTGATTGTTGATGATGAGAAATCCATACGCCAGACGCTGCAAGGTCTGTTGACCGATGAAGAGTTCGAAGTGATGACGGCCGCCAACGGATATGAAGCCCTGAAAATGATTGAAGCGGAATTGCCGGACATTGTTTTGCTTGATATATGGATGCCGGGACTGGATGGCATGGAAACCCTGAAAGAAATCAAGGCCACCAATCCGCACATTCCGGTTATTATGATCACCGGCCACGGAACCATTGAAACGGCGGTGAAAGCCACCAAAATCGGCGCCTTTGATTTTATCGAAAAGCCCCTGTCCATCGACAAGGTTATTGTGGGTATTAACAACGCACTCAATTTCAGACGGTTGGAGGAAGAAAACCGGTATCTCAAGAATAAAGCCTTGAAAGAGTGCGCGATCACCGGCACCAGCCCGGCCGTAGCCGCCCTGAAAGAACAGATTACCGCGGCCGCTCCGTCGGACGCGTGGGTTCTGATTACCGGCGAAAACGGCGCCGGAAAAGAAATGGTTGCCAGAAATATTCATACCTTAAGCCGGCGGGGCGAAGAACAGTTCGTCGATGTCAACTGCGCCGCCATTCCGGAAAATTCCATTGACAGTGATCTTTTCGGTCACGAAAAAGGAGCGTTTGCCGCGGCCACCACCAAGTCCATCGGAAAAATTGAACTGGCCAACAAGGGAACCCTCTTTCTGGATGAAATTGGCGACATGAATCTAAAAACCCAGGCCAAACTGGTGCGGGCCTTGCAGGAACAAACCTTCCAGAGAATCGGAAGCAATCGGCCGCTTTCGGTGGACATCCGGATTATTGCCGCCACCAATAAAAATCTGGAGGAAGAAATTGCCGCGCAGCGGTTCCGGGAAGACCTCTTTTTTCGAATTAATATTATTCCCATACAAGTCCCGCCGCTCCGGGAACGGCCGGAAGATATTCCTTTACTGGCGGAAGTCTTTCTGGAAAGCCATGCCCGGCAAAACGGCACCGACCCCAAACAGCTGGCGCCGGAGGCCCTGGTGCTGCTGCAATCTTATCAATGGCCCGGAAATGTCCGGGAGCTCAAAAATCTTCTGGAACGCTTAACCATTATGATTGAAGACCCGGTTATCGCGGCCGGCGATCTGCCGGCGCCCTACAATCCCGCCAAAGGCAGTGCCGCCGGTTCCCTGGAAAACCGCTTACTGGCCTGCACCAAATTGAAAGAGGCGCGGGAAGCCTTTGAAAACGAGTTTATTACCCTGAAATTAAACCAGAACGGCAACAATATTACCAAAACGGCCGAAGCCATCGGCGTCGGCCGAAGCTATCTGCACAAAAAAATCAAAACCATCAAGCAGT
>CAZWCS010000081.1:0-20206 GCA_964632805.1 uncultured Desulfobacterales bacterium | reverse complement strand
GGTCAAGCCCGGTATGACAAAAAAGCTGTTTTCCGACTTTTTACGAGGGCATCAATGTTATCTGTTTTCAAAAAAATTATACTACTGTAAAAAAAATATTGACAAGCCCGATGTTGGCGACTATATTTTATCCATCAGTTGATGGGAATAAACACTGGAAACATTAGCTTGATTTTTTTATGTAGTTTTTTTAAGTAGTTATTTTGGGAGCGTGCAGGAGGACCGATCGGCTGCCGGTCGGTTCCCCGCACGGGAAAAGAAAGGGCCGGTGCAGTTTCCGGGCCGTAATCAAAACAGAAAGAAGGAGAACAATCATGGCAAAAGCAGCATTCTTGTCCGAGGAATGGTTTGATCAGGTAAAGGCGATCCGGGATGGAATGGGCGATATTGAAATTCCGGCCCAGATTCAGGACCTGGTATTGAACATTACCGTGACCACCGACAGTGGTGAAGTCGACATGTGCATGAACTGCGGCAACCTGGAAAAAGGGCACAACGACAGCGCCACCACCAAAATGATTCTGCCGATTGATCTGGCCAAACGTCTGTTCGTGGAAAACGATCAGTCCGCGGGTATGCAGGGCTTCATGTCCGGTCAGATTAAAATCGAAGGCGACATGAGCAAACTGATGGCCATGCAGAGTGTAGAGCCGACCGCGCAACAGGAAGAACTGCGTCAGAAGATTCTGGAGGCTACGGAACTGTAGCATCCGGATTCCCGGACGGTTCTATCTCTGTTTCACGGGTTTTGCGTGATTCCAAGCCCGGCCTCAAAACCGGGGAAGCGGAGCTGCAGCGACGTATCCATTCATGTTTCATCGTGTACGCATGCTCCTTTGCTGATGCTATTCAGCGGCCGGTGATCTGCCGCGATCCCGGCCGCTGAATACATTTTCGTGCCACTTATTTTCCGTGAATCTTTTCCTTATTATTACGTCGTAACAGAGGGGGAAATCGTATGTTTGAACTAACTGAGCCTCAAAAAATGATTCAGCAAATGCTGCGGCAGTATATTGACGAAAATATCAAGCCTCACGTTGAAGCCATGGAAGATGACGAGAGCCTGGATATGTTCGACAAGGCCCGCGAAATGTACCGTATGACCGGTGCCGGCATGATGGCCCAAAAGGGCTTGGAGAAGCTGGCCAAAAAGCGGGATGAAAATGCCGAAGCAGACGCCGGCGGCGGCCTGGCCAAAGCCCTGGGAGAAGGCGAAGAGGGTCAAGCTTCCCCCACGGATGATCCCATGATGTCCATGCTGATGAGTAAAGAGCTGTGCCGGGTAAGTCCGGGGTTTGCCATGTCTTTCGGGGTCAGTCTGGCCCTGGCGGCCGGCGCCATTGTCAGTAAGGGTACCGGCCGGCAGATCCGGGAGTTTGCCATTCCGATCATGACCATGGAAAAAGTGGGGGCCTGGTGTCTGACCGAACCCGGGGCCGGGTCGGATGCCTTCGGCATGATGGAGTCGGTGGCGGCCAAAGACGGCCAGGGCGGATATATATTGAACGGGCAGAAAACCTTTATCACCAACGGTCCGGTGGCGGATCTCTTTGTGGTCTATGCCAAACTGGATGACGGCTCCGGTATGAACCTGAAAGATATGCCGGTACATACCTTTATTCTGGAAAGAGATATGCCCGGGTTCTCCATCGGGGAACCGTTTGACAAGATGGGGATGAAAGAGTCCCGCACGTCGGAGTTGTTTTTCAGCGACGTGAAACTGGAGAAAAAACATCTGCTGGGCGAGGTGGAAAATACGGCCGGCCGGAAAGGTGCCAAAGACAGCCTGGGTAATGAGCGATCCGGTGTTCCCTCCATGTGCTGGGGGATTATTGAACGGTGTTACGACGAGTCGCTGGCCCTGGCCAAGGAGTTGACGGAAAACGGCATGCCGCTGGCGGAACGACAGTCCGTCCAGTTCGACATATATGAGATGTACATGAAATTGAAAAACGTGGAAAACATTGTTCTGCGTACCGCCTATATGCAGAAAAAGGGCATCGTGGATATCAGCTATGTCAACGCCGCCAAGGCCTATTCTTCCCAGGCGGCGGTGGAAGTGGCCCACCAGGCCCTGAAAATGTTCGGAGAATACGGTACCAAGCGGGCCTTTGCCTTCGAGAAGATGTTCCGTGACGCCAAACTGCTGGAACTGGGTGCGGGGACGACGGTCATCAACCTGTTGACGGCGGCCAGAAATGAACTGGGACTTCTAAAATAATGACAAAAAAAAACGATATTTTTTCAGGAGGTCAAAATGATTGAAGGATTGGCACATGTCGGGGTGGCGGTAAAAAATCTTGATGAAGGAATCAAGTTTTTCCAGGATAATTTCAACGCGGAACTCGACACCTCCATGGGGGAAGGCGGCAAGATGAATTTCGGCATGCACACTTCCGCGGTGGTCAAAGTGGGCGCCATGTTTTTTGAGCTGATGGAACCCGCCCAGGAAGGCGTCGGCCCCGTAGGCAAGTTCGTGGCCGAAAAAGGGGAAGGCATCCATCACATTTCGCTGAAGGTGGACAACTACAAGGAGGCCAAGGCGGATTTTGAGAGCAAGGGACTGCAGACCATGGGCGACATGGGCGTCATGGGGTTTCTCCATCCCAAGACCTGTAAAGGTATGTTGATTGAGTTCACCGAGGTTGCTTCCGGGTAACAAAACAGATATTTTACAATATTTCTAAGCAAGGAGTGAATCATGCGTGAAGCGTATTTGATCGATGCAGTCCGGACCCCGCGCGGTCGGCAGAGCAAGCCCAAAAAGAATTTCGTGGGGGAACTGGCGGATATTCATCCGGTAACTCTGGGCGCCCTTCTGGTGGACGCCCTGCTGGAACGCAATTCTTCAGTTCCGGCGGAAAAAGTGGAAGATGTGATCTACTCCACCACCACCGTGGTCAAGGAGCAGGCTACAGACATTGCCCGGAATATCGTGCTGGCCTCCAGTCTTCCGGCCACTACTTCCGGGGTACACTTGAACCGCTACTGTTCCGGGGCCCTGCAGGCCAGTGCCTTTGCCAGTGCCAGCATTCGTTGTAACGATTATGATATCGTCATGGCCGGCGGGGGCGAGCACATGAACAAATGCCCCATCAATGCCGACATGGATTTTCAGCATATGCCTTTTACCGCCGAAATGATGTCCAAATATCCGCTGGGATCGCAGGGGCAGGCGGCCGAACTGGTGGCGGAAAAATACAGCATTACCCAGGAGGAAATCGATGAATTTTCGCTGCAGAGCCAGTTGAAGGCCCATGCCGCCACCGAGGCGGGCAAGTTCAAGGAAGAAATTATTCCCGTGGCCTATAAAGATCAGGAAGGCAATGAGCAGATTCTGGACAAAGACAGCAATATCAAACCGGACTCCACCATTGAAAAATTTGCCAAACTGCCGCGTCCCTTCAAACCGGGCGGAGTTATTCATGCCGCGGCCGCTTCCGGCATCTGCGACGGTTCCGCCCTGGCGCTGTGGACCTCGGAAGAGCAGTGCAAAGAGTATGGCCTGAAACCCCGGGCCCGGATCCTGTCCAATGCCAACTGGGGGGTGGATCCCAAGATCATGCTGGACGGGGTAATTCCGGGGACCGAACTGGCGTTGAAACGGGCCGGTCTGACCCTGGATGATATTGATCGTTTTGAAATCAACGAGGCCTTTGCGCCGGTTCCCATTGCCTGGATGAAAACCCTGGGCGTACCAGCGGAAAAAGTCAATGTCAACGGCGGGGCCATTGCCATGGGACATCCCCTGGGCTGTACCGGCGGGATTCTGCTGGCCACCATGATTAATGAGCTGGAGCGGGAGAATCTGCGCTACGGGTTGATTACACTGTGTGCGGCCCTGGGTATGTCCGGCACCATGATTATAGAGCGACTGGATTCGTAACAATCGGTTATACCCGGAAGAAGTTCGGTGACCGGCCGGACTTTTTTCCGGGTATACCGGTGCTTGCGGTGAAAAAAGCGTCATCCCGGAATATTTCTGGTATCCACATTGGGGGAAAGACAATGGAATTTGGGTTCGATAAATCACAAAAGGAAATACAGAAAGCGGCGGTGGAGTTTTCCAAAGGGGAAATGGACAAAGAGTTTTGTCTGGAACTGGAAAAGAAAAGCGAATTTCCCACCACCATATTTGAAAAAGCCGGAGATCTGGGCTTTATCGGCATGCATTTCCCGGAAAAATATTCCGGCCAGGATCTGGGCCTGCTGGATGATGTGCTGGTGACCGAGATTCTCTGCCGCAAGGATTCCACCATCGGCGGGGCGCTCGCCCTGGCTGCCTATGGCGCCGAGTGTGTCTTTCAGTATGCCGCTGATGATGTAAAAGAAAAATATCTGCCGCAGGTGGCGGAAGGCAAGATGCTGTCTTCCTGTGCCATGTTCGAGCCGGGACAGACCACCGATATTGCCGTTCTGAGCACTACCGCGGTCAAAGAGGGCGGAGAATGGGTTATTAACGGGGAAAAATCTTATGTGATCAACGGGGGCACGGCCGGGTTTTATGTGGTTTTGTGCCAGACCGATCCTGCGGCTCAGCCGGGCAAGGGATTGAGTATGCTGCTGGTGGAAGCCGGACAGCCGGGTCTGACCGTAACGCCGGTGGATTACAAACTGGGTTTGCGCAATACGGCCACGGCGGATTTGAAGTTTGAAAATGTCCGGGTGCCGGAAGGCCATCTGCTGGGCAAAGAAAACAACGGTTACGCCCAGGCCCAGGCATTTCTGGATGTGAGCCGGATTATTATGGCCGCCATGGCTACCGGCACCGCCCAGGGAGCCCTGGATCGCGTCATCGACTATACCAAGGAAAGAGAGCAGTTCGGTCGCAAGATTGCGGAGTTTGAGATATCCCAGCATATCATTGCCGATATGGCCATCCGAATTGAGCAGGCCCGGATGCTGACCTACGAGGCGGCCTGGAGCTACGACAATGCCAGGAACAAAAAGGCCGACTCCAAGCTGGCTTCCATGGCCAAAACCACGGCTACCAATGCCGCCGTGGAAGCGGGGAACTATTCCATTCAACTGTTCGGCGGCTATGGCTACATGGTGGAGTACGAGGTGGAAAGTTTTTGCCGCGACGCCAAGCTGCTGCAGGTTATTGAAGGCAGCGAAGGGTCCCAGAAGATCGCCATTGCCCGGGAAGTTATCGGCAAGGTCAAATAAATGGGCAGATTAGGCCAGAAAAACAAACAGGACAAGGAGAAAAAGCCATGGCGGACAAAAAAGATATTACGGTAGTCGGTGCCGGACCGGCCGGACTGGTGGCTGCTATCAATTTAAACCGGGACGGCTATAACGTCATCGTCCGGGAGCGTCAGGACAGTGTCGGCGGGGAACCGGGCTGGCATCCTTCGGTTCATTCCACCCCGGTGGATATACCGGGCCTGTGGGATTATATCGGCATTGACTGCAGTGAAGCCTTTGCCGACACCAGTGACAATTACACCATGTATATGAACGGACAGTCCATGGGCAAGATAGATGTCAAGAATATGGGCTACACCCTCTATAATACCGAGCGGGGGCATCGCGAGACCTCTCTGGACAGCTTTCTGTACCGGATTGCGGAAAAAGAAGGGGTGAACTTTGAGTTCAACAACCCCTACACCGAAGAAGAGTTTGCAAAAGCCCCCAAAGGCACCATTATCGCCACCGGTCTTTCCCCCGGTATTTACCAGTGGCTGGGCATTGACTGCAGTGTTTTTGCCGGTTACTGGGCCTATAAAGAAATTGATGCCGACGAAGTGGGCGCGGCGGTGTATCTGGGCGGGTTTTCCAACGAATACGGTTATGCCGCTTCACTGAACAAGGTCTGGTATGTGCTGTTGTTCGCCCGCAAAGAAGTTTCGCCGGAGGATCTGGACGCCTTTAAAAAAGTGCTGGAAGAGTGCGAAGGCCGGACGTTTGATGAGTGGCTCCGGTTCCGGGGGCAGACGCCCAAGGGACCGAAACTGTTCCACAAGGACTTTATCCTGACCGGCACCATGGCCGGGTTTGTGGAGCCGGCTTTCGGTTTCGGGATAACCGGCGCCCTGTTATCCGGAAAAATTTCCGCCATGGCGGTGACCGAACCGGAAAAAGCGGAAAAAGAGTTCAAACGCTTTACGGACGGGATTATTACCCATATCGCGCGTAAACGGAAACCCGGTTATGCCCCCATGTTCAAAATGGGTGATATCTGGTTTGACGTGGAGTAAGATTTCAGCAGGTTGTAAGTCATATAGAATAAAACGCCGGGTTCCTGCGGGAGCCCGGCGTTTTTTGTTTTGGTTCTAACCGCAGAGGGCTTGACGTTAAAGCGGTTTCCCGGTAAGGTAGACCGTCGGTGAATCGAAAAAGGCGATTGCAAATCCACGATCAGAAGGATAAGAAGAACATGACGGAGAAACCGGAGAATACGGTTCATACCATTGACTGTCACTATATTCAGGAGCGGCTGGCCGCGGCCTATCTGATGGTGGAAGGCGGGCGGGCGGCGTTTGTGGAAAACAACACCGTCCATGCCGTCCCCCATCTGCTGGCGGCGCTTGCCCGGCATGGCCTGGACGGGGCGCAGGTGGACTATCTGATCATCACCCATGTCCATCTGGATCATGCCGGCGGGACCGCCGCCCTGCTGAAGCACTGCCCCAACGCCGTTGTCCTGGCCCAGGAACGGGCCGCGCCCCATATTATTGATCCCGCCCGGTTAATCAAGGGGGCGCAGGGGGTGTATGGAAAAGAGCGGTTTGCAGAATTGTACGGGGAAATCAAACCGGTCCCTTCGGGCCGGGTACGGGTAGTGGCTGACGGGGAAGTGCTCTCCTGGGGCGGCCGGAAATTGACCTTTTTTTATACCCGGGGGCACGCCAAGCATCACATGTGTATTTATGATTCCGGCACCAACGGGGTGTTTACCGGCGATTCTTTCGGCCTGGCCTATCCCCGCTTCCGGCAAGAGGATGATTTTTTTGTTTTTCCCTCCACCAGTCCGCCGGACTTCGACCCCGACGAGGCCCGGGCGGCCCTGGATCGGATTGTCGCCACCGGAGCCGAGCGGGCCTATTTGACTCACTTCGGGCTTCTTCCGGAGGTAGCGGCGGGGTATCGCAAAATGGGGGCCGGTCTCGATCGTATGCGACAAATCCGTGATGCCGCCGCGGACACCGCTGTTGCCGAGGAGGCGGTTGATGATTTCTGCTACCGGGAGATGACGGCGTTTTTTGAAGCGTCTCTGGCGGATATCTGCCCCGGGATTTCTCCGGAAGAGACGGAAATGCTGTCCATGGATATCAAGCTCAACGCCATGGGGGTGGCCCATGCGGCCCGCCGGTTGCGCCGGGAGCGGGACAGCCGTTCGGGAAGTTGATGAACTGCCCATGCCTTACCGACTTGCCATAAACGGGTACGGACGGATCGGTCGCTGTGTGCTCCGGGCTCTGTATGAGTCCGGCCGGCAGGAGGAATTCCGTATCGTGGCGGTGAACGAATTGTCCAACCTCACCGCCATCGCGCATTTGACCCGCTATGATTCCACCCACGGCCGGTTCGCCGGGGAAGTGGACACCCGGGACGGGGTTTTGTACATCAACGATGACGCCATCCAGGTGTGCCGGGAGCCGGATATTTCCCGCCTTCCCTGGCGGCAGCTGGCGGTAGATGCGGTGCTGGAATGCACCGGCAGCTTCACGGAACGGGCCATGGCGGAAAAGCATCTGCAAAGTGGGGCCGGAAAAGTGTTGTTTTCCTGCCCGGCGGAGCGGAATGTGGACGCCACCATTGTGTTCGGGGTCAATGAAGGGGTCCTGCGGAAATCGCATACCGTTGTTTCCAATGCGTCCTGTACCACCAATTGTATCGTGCCGGTGATCGACACCCTGAACCGTTCGCTGGGGGTGGAAAACGGTATTATCACCACCGTTCATTCCATAATGAATGATCAGCCGGTAATAGACGCTTATCATGACCGCGACCTGCGGAAATCCCGCAGTTCCAGTCATTCCATTATTCCGGTGAACACTGCGCTGGCCCGGGGCATCGGCCGGATCCTGCCGGATATGAGCGGTCGTTTTCAGGCCATCTCGTTGCGGGTGCCGACCATCAATGTTTCGGCCATGCAGTTGACGGCCCGGGTGAGGACGGATACGGATGTTCAGGCAGTTAACCGGATCCTGGTACAGGCCGCGGATAGTGGCTTGCGGGGTGTGCTGGGCTACACCGAAGCGCCCCTGGTTTCCTGTGACTTCAATCATGATCCCCATTCGGCGGTGATTGACGGCTCGCAGACCCGGGTCAGCGGGAAACGCCAGGTGAGTGTGCTGGCCTGGTTTGATAATGAATGGGGGTATGCCAACCGGATGCTGGATACGGTCCGGGCGCTTCTGGAGGCCCCGTGATGGTTTCGTCCTGATTGAGGCCGGATAAGGAGGTTTGTCGGATGAAGTCTCCCCGAATCGGAATCGCCCTGGGCAGCGGGGCGGCGCGCGGCTGGGCCCATATCGGTGTGCTCCAGGCATTGGAAGAAATGGATGTCCGGCCCGCCGTGATCAGCGGCTGTTCCGCCGGAGCCATTGTGGCCGGTGCTTATGCCGGTGGCAATCTTCAAAAACTGGCCGACTGGCTGGTTACCCTGAACCGAAGGACGGTCCTGGGGTTTTTTGATTTCAGCCTGCGCAGTGGCGGGGTTATCGCCGGGGAGCGTCTTTTTGATTTTTTCCGGGATCATATCGGTGACAGTCAAATCGAGGATTTACCCCTTCCGTTTACCGCCATTGCCACCGAGATGACTTCCGGACGGGAAATCTGGTTGACTTCCGGCTCCCTTCTGGATGCCATTCGCGCGTCCATTTCCCTGCCGGGGATGTTTACCCCCTGCTGTTTTGGCGAGGAATGGATGATCGACGGGGGACTGGTGAATCCCATCCCCGTCTCTCCCTGCTGGGCCATGAAGGCGGATCTGGTGATTGCCGTTAATGTCAACGGCGGCGTTATTCGCGCTCATTTTCAGGACGATCGCAAGTTCAATAATTCAAAAGACGCTGATTCTGCGGCCGCGGAGAAGCAGTCCGGAAGACGACAATTCAGCTTTTTCAAGAAACTGACCGGCGACAATGCAACTCCCGGCGTCTTTGACGTGGTCCACAGTTCCATTATGATCATGCAGGAACGGATTACCCGCAGCCGTCTGGCCGGAGACCCGCCGGATCTTCTGCTGCTGCCCCGGGTCAATGATATCGGCTTGATGGAATTTCACCGCGCCCGCGAGGCCATTGAAGAGGGCCGGCAGACGGTGGCCCGGGCCAGGCAGGCCATTGGTGATCTGATTGATCTGTACCGGTGAAGTGTGGCCAGCGCCGTATTTTGCCGTATTTCCCCATTGATTTTTCATTTTCCTTCCCTTGACAGAAACGGTTGTGTGGTTTAATTTTTCATGAAAGGATGGTGTTTCGTATGGGCCAACAGGGATTGTATATTCAGATGTTCAGTATTCACGGCCTGGTCCGGGATGAAAATCTGGAACTGGGACGGGATGCCGATACCGGGGGGCAGGTCCAGTACGTGGTGGAACTGGCCCGGCATCTGAGCGGGCTGGCGGAAGTGGCCCGGGTGGACCTGATGACCCGCCTGATTTCGGACAAAACCGTTTCCGCCGACTATGCCGAACCGGTCAAGCAGGTCAATGAAAAATTCCGTATTGTGCGGGTTCAGTGCGGGGGGAAAAAATATATCCGTAAAGAGTTGCTCTGGCCCCACCTGGATGAATATGTGGACAAGACCATCCAGTTTATCAAGTCCGAAAACCGCATCCCCGACGTGGTTCACGGGCATTATGCCGACGCCGGGTATGTGGCCTCACAGCTGGCGCAACTGTTTAACATCAATTTTGTTTTTACCGGCCATTCCCTGGGGCGTTCCAAGAAAGCCCGTCTGCTCAATGACGGCATGAAGGAAGCCGACATTGTCAAAAAATACAAAATTGATCACCGGATTTACGTGGAAGAAGATGTGCTGAAAACCAGCGATCTGATTATTGCCAGCACCCGGCAGGAAGTGGAAGAACAATACGGCGCCTATGTGGACAGCCACATGCCCACCTATAAAGTCATTCCGCCGGGGCTGAACGTGGATCGCTTTTATCCTTATTATCATGACGTGGCCACGGAAAAAAATGACAAGGCGGAAGCCCTGTTGTATGCCCGGGCTTCTCTTTTTGAAGAACTGGACCGCTTTTTCATGTATCCGGACCGGCCCATGATTCTGGCCCTGTCCCGGCCGGACAAACGGAAAAACATTTCCGGGCTGATTAAAGCCTATGGAGAGGACAAAGAGCTTTCTTCCATGGCCAATCTGGCCATTTTTGCCGGGATCCGCAAGGATATCACCGACAAGGAGGAAAATGAAAAAGAGGTCCTGACCATGATGCTGTTGAACATGGACAAGTACGACCTGTACGGGAAAATGGCCATTCCCAAAAAACACGATATCGAATATGAAGTGCCGGAACTGTATCGCATTGCCGCGGAGAAGCGGGGCGTTTTTGTCAACGCCGCCCTGACCGAACCGTTCGGCTTGACGCTGCTGGAAGCCGCGGCCACCGGGCTGCCGGTAGTAGCCACCAACGACGGCGGGCCACAGGATATCATGGACAACTGCCGGTGCGGTCTGCTGATTGATCCCACCGAGACCCGTCAGATCAGTGAGGCGATTAAAAGCATCATTACCGATGAGGAGACCTGGAAGAGCTTCTCCCGGAACGGGACCGTCAATGTCCGGAAATATTATACCTGGGAAAGCCATGCCGAAACCTATCTGGAAGAAGTCAAGCGGCTGATAGAAACCTCCGGTGAGACCGGTCTGGAACCGGCCCGGCCCGGCGATGCCATCGGAAGGCGGATTATGGGGCTGGAGCATTTTCTGGTCACGGATATCGACAACACCCTCATCGGCGACGACAACCCTCAACTGGAAGAACTGCTGCAGAAGCTCCGGGAGCACCGGCAGAAGATCGGATTCGGTATCGCCACCGGCCGCACCGTGGAGTCGGCCAGGGCCTACCTGGAAGCGCACCATGTGGATCCCCCGGACATAATGATTACTTCCGTGGGCTCGGAGTTGTATTACGGCAAAAAACTGCAGTATTCCCAGGGATGGGCCAGCCATATTTCCCAGGACTGGAACCGGGAAAAAATCCGCAAGCTTCTGGATGAATTCGATTTTCTGGAATATCAGGACGCCGATACCCAGCGGGCGTTCAAAATCAGCTATAACATGACGCCGGGCAAGGACCGTCTGGCCAAAATTCACAATATCCTGCTGAAAAACAAGTGCCGGTATAAACTTATTTATTCCCACAACAAATATCTGGACATCCTTCCTTATCGGGCCTCCAAGGGAAAGGCGATTCGTTATCTCAGCTATAAATGGGGAATTCCGCTGGCCAATTTTCTTGTCTGCGGTGATTCGGGAAATGATGAGGAGATGCTCAAGGGAGACGTGAAAGCCGTGGTGGTAGGCAACTACAGCGACGAACTGGAAACCATCAAGGGCAGCCGTCATGTCTATTTTGCCGAAGCGCCGTGTGCCGGGGGAATTCTGGAAGGGATGAAACACTACGGTTTCGTGGAGAAGGCCGGGAAAAAATAGCAGGGGTTAAGGGGTTTCCGCCTGGCTCGTCGCGATAACAGTTTTTTTATGCCGACAGATCCGTCTCTGCATTCCGGCATTCCAGCCACAAAAATTGATAGGGCTCCAGTTGCAGCCCGTTTCCGTTGGCCAGGTCCCGGCCGGTGATGCGGTCGGTGAAGCCGGTTGCGGCCGCTGCCGGGCCAAGCCGTTTCTGGGCCAGGGACTGGGGGAATTCGGAGAAGTTGTTGACGATTACCAGGCGCTGCTGATCAATCGAACGGATATAGGCGAACAGGTGGGGATTGCCGGTTTCCATGATTTCCATATGGCCGTTGCGGAGGGCCGGCAAAGATTTCCGCAGCTTGATCAATACCCGCAGTTCGTTGTAAAACCGCCATTGGAGGGCTTCGCTGTCCGCCCGGTCCTTTCGGGACGCCCAGCGTTGACGGCAGCGGTGCACCCAGCGGCTGTCCCCGGCTTTGGCCGGATCCGACAGGTAGGTGTAGTCATTGAGCATGCCCCATTCGTCGCCCAGATAGATCAAGGGGATGCCGCCGACGCTCAGCATAATGCTGCGCAGGAGATTGATGCGCTGCACCGCCGCTTCGATGAGATTGCTGTCACCGGCTTCCAGAGCCGCTTCCAGCCCTGCCAGCGAGGCCAGGGTTCCGGAAACCCGGAGGTCTCCCGTATCCGGATTGTATTGAAAGGGCACGCCCCGGCCGAAGGAGCCGGGAAACCGCCCGGTATAAAAATCATTGAGAAACCGCCGGTGGCCCCGGGGGTCGATGCCCACCTGCCGGGCGTCGTCGTCGTCAAAGGTCCAGCCGATATCGTCGTGGCAGCGCAGATAGTTTACCCAGGCGCACTCCTCGTGAATCCGCACCCGTTTTTTCATGGCATGGTTCAGCAGTTTGACTTCCCTTGTGGCCAGAGCCTCCCACAACAGGGCCATGAGCATGGGGTTATACGAAAGCCGGCATTCTTCGGGATGAATATATGTCATGACCGCGTCCGGGTGGACAATGGCCTCGGACTTGAACAGCAGCGCCGGGGCGGCGATCCGGGCCAGGGCATTGAAGGCCTGGATAAGGAGATGGGTTTCCGGCTGGCATTCGCAGTCCGTTCCCAGTCTCTTCCAGATAAAGGCTACCGCATCCAGGCGCAGCACCTGTACGCCCATATTGGCCAGAAACAGCATTTCCTCGGCCATGGCCCGGAAGACCGCGGGATTGGCGTAATTTAAATCCCACTGAAAACTGTTGAAGGTAGTCCAGACCCATTTCCGCATTTCTTCATTCCAGGTAAAGCTGCCGCGGCGTATATCCGGGAAAATGTCCCGCAGGTACTGCTGATACTGGTCCGGCATATGGCGGTCCGGAAACAGGTAGTAATACTCTTGAAAATCCGGGTCGCCTTCCCTGGCGCCGCGGGCCCAGGCATGTTCGTCCGAAGTGTGGTTCAAAACGAAATCCAGAACCAGGCTGATGCCTTCATCGTGCAATAGCCGGGCCAGCAGGGCCAGCTCTTCCATGGTGCCGATGTCCGGGTTGATGGCCCGGTAATCACTGACCGCATATCCGCCGTCATTGTCACCGCGGGGAATGGCAAACAGCGGCATGAGATGGAGGTAGGTCAGGCCCAGCTTTTTAAAATAAGAGATATGATCGGACAACGACCCCAGATTATCGCTGAAAAGATCAACGTAAATAATGCCGCCCACCATCTCCTGGGACTGAAACCACTGGGGATCGGTTTCGCGCCGGACATCGAGTTCTTTCAGGTATTCGGGGCGTTCCCCCCAGGACCGCAGGGCCGTAGCCAGGATCTGTTCCAGGTAATAGAAAAAGTCGTACTGGTAGCCGTAAAGATTGACCAGCAGCCGGAACAGGCGCGGCCATTGCTGTTGCAACCGGTGCTCGAAGGTTTCCCAGAGATCGTTATATTGCTCCTCGTACGGTCCCAGAACCGGGCGAATCCGGGGAATTAAACGCTCCAGGGACTTTTCGGCGTGTCGGGTGATCCAATCCATAGATATATTTCTGGCTGCCGTGTGGTCGTGCTCCGGATTCGCCACCGGCGGAAGCAATGATTCTGGTCCAGGCGCTGATTGATTTTTCTGGACCGGTGTGCAGCAAAATTTTCCAGACGGCCGACTCTTGTTGTCGTTACCATAATAAAGTTTGTACAAATGTCAAGGGCAGAAAATTACCGGCAACAGCTTTCCGGATATTTTTTTCAAAAAAGGCCTTGACACTTTTCTGAAAGGCTGGTGTACTAAAACGTTATGCTGTTTTTCATATACCCTCAATCATTCACAAGCGAGGAGGTCCCATATGCGAAAAGAAATTCCCGGTTTTATTCTTGTTATCGGATTCATTCTGGGGATCGCGGCCCTGTGTTTCGGCATGGGTTCGGTTGATTCGGCAAAGACCCGGCATCCGGAAACATCTGAAGGTTCCGGCGAGATGTCTCAGGAGACCGCCTGCCTTCCCTCCATGTTCACCCAAAGCCTTCATTATACCGGAGAAGGAATGCGGTACTGGTATGAGGAAGAGGGCGGTTTCGCCAATATTACCGGTATCCCCTATCAGGATCTGAATTGCAAATCCTGCCATGTAAAAAGCTGCGACCGCTGTCATGTGGAGTCAAAAGACGGCCGGCGGCTGATATCGAAAGAGAAGGCCCGTTCTTCGGCCACCTGTCTGCCCTGTCACAGCCGGGAGAACTTGACCTTTAAATTTGACGCCAAAACGGGACAAACGGACGTTCATAAACAGGCGGGGATGGAATGTGCGGACTGTCATCAGAACACGGATGTTCATGGCGACGGAACCTTCCGTCGTTCCATGCGGTCCCCCGGTGCGGTCCGGGCTTCCTGTGAAAACTGCCATATCAAACAGGAACAGGCGGCCCCGATGTTTGACGACAGCCTGGAAAGCCATCAGGTCCACGGCGGCAAGCTGGCCTGCGCGGCCTGCCATGTCAGCAATACCACCGCCTGCCTGAATTGCCATTTTGACCGGTATTTAGAAACCGGAAAAAAACCGGGAAATTTTATTCCCATCAAGGATTGGACCCTGCTGATCAATTATGAGGGGCAGGTCACCAGCGGCAGCGCCATGACCCTGGTGCACGAAAACCAGAAATTTTTGTCCTATCAACCCTATTTTACCCATTCTGTCATGGCGGAGGGACGGATGTGCGGGGATTGTCATCGAAATAAAGCCGTCCGTCAGATGGAAGACGGCCGGTCCGTCCAGATGGTGACCTATGAAGACGGGCAAGTCAGAAACTGGCAGGGGGTGGTGCCGGTTCGACCGGATCAACTGCTCTGGACCTATCTGAACAAAACGGATGACGGCTGGATCCTCGTGCCCAACGACACCGAGCCCATGATTCAGTTTGCCGCTTTCGGCAAACCCTTGACGGATGAACAGATGGCGCATTTGTATACCGAATATTAATTCATTTTTTCTCGTCGTTTTTTGCGGCCAGGTTTCCATCCCCGCTGCGGCGGCTGCGCCAAAGCGGGGATGGAAGGTTTTCCTTCCGCGGTTTTGGAAACATTTTCTTCCCGGGAGGTTTCCGGGACGGCTTGACGCGGGCGGTTATAAGCGGTTTTCCCAAGGCGTTTTTGTCCTGCCCGTCTCTGCGAAAGTCAAGAGAGCTTTTCCCAATAGATTTTATTTTGCGGCAGGTCCTTTTTTGTTGGTATCCTCTGTCTCCTTTGATTGTTTCCCGCCTGCAATATCATCGTTATTCTGTGACGCGTTGTTCTTGATTTGCACCACGAATAATGTTATTATATAAATAGTTTATTACAGAAAAACCGGGTAGGGTTTCGAACTGTAGTGGTCGTATAATTGCCAGGCGTCGCAGCTTTCCGGTTGGCCAGCAGGATACCGGGTTTGTTTATGCAATCGAATTGGCGAATTTTATGAAGACGGTATTGGTTGTCGATGACACGAAGTTGGTGCGGAGTTTTCTGGCCCGGCAGCTGGATCCGTACGTCAAAGAGTTCCAGGTGCTTACTGCGGAAAACGGCCAGGAGGCCCTGGCGGCGATACAGGCGGCCAAAATCGATCTGGTCATAACCGATCTTGAAATGCCGGTGATGGATGGTTTTGAGCTTTTGGCCCATCTGAGCAACGATTATCCGGCAATTCCGGTTTTTGTCATGACGGCCAACGGTTCCCCGGAAATCGAAGAGCGAATTGATGCCATGGGCTCCCTCAAGTATTTTGAAAAACCCATGGATATGGATGCTCTGCTGGCCGGGATCCGGGAAATATTTGAAACCAGTGCCCGGGGCGAAGTAAACGGTATCAGTTTGTCCTCTTTTTTGCAGCTGGTCAGTATGGAAAACAAAAGTTGTACCCTGCGGGTTACCTCCATGGGCCAGGTCGGTCATCTGTACTGCGAGCAGGGGGAACTCATCGCCGCCGCCGTGGGGGATCTGACGGCGGAAAAAGCGGCTGTGGAGATGATCAGCTGGGATTCAGCGGTTATTGAAATCCTGAAATTTGACAAACAGAAATCCAGGGAAATCAAGCAACCGTTAATGAATATTCTGATGGAGGGGAGCCGCCGGAAGGATGAAATGGCCGCCAAAAAAAAGGCGGCGTCCAGAGTGACCAAAATCAAGCCGGCCAAAAAAGCTGCCGGGCAAATGCCGGAGGCGGACGCAGGCAGGGATAAAAAGGATAAAAAGGATAAATCCGATCTTTCTTCCCTGTATCAATGGGAATGAGTCGCCCGCTCTTTTTTTCAGTAAAGATCGTACCGCACCAGGCGGCCGTCCAGTCCGCCGGTGCGCAGGGGCTGTTTCCAGGTGGGTTTGAGGCCGACGGATTTGAGGTGTGAGCGGTCGCCCAGGTAGAGGAAAGCGGTGGCGCCCCGGCATTTTTTCTTGAAAAAATTTCCCAGATCCCGGTAGAAAATTTTCAAATCCCCGTCCTTTTCCAGACGAATGCCGTAAGGCGGGTTGGTAACGATCAGCCGGTTTTCCAGGCCGGGCAGGTCCCGGAAGTCCTGCTGAGTGATGGTCACGCGACTGCCGGAATGCAGGCCCATGAGGTTGGTGCGGGCGGACCTGACAGCGTCGGCCGCGATATCGCTGCCGGCCAGCAGACCTTCCGGTAATTCCCGGATATCCGCATCTGCGGTTTGTTTGATTTGGCGCCAGACGGCGGGGTCGAAGTCGGGCAAAACTTCCAATCCGAACCGTTCCCGGAAAATACCGGCCGGAATGCGGCAATAATGCATCAGCGCCTCGCACAGGAGGGTGCCGGAGCCGCACAGGGGATCATAGAGGGGCCGGCTGCCGTCCCAGCCGCTGAAGTGGATAATTCCGGCGGCGATGGTTTCCTGCATGGGGGCGGCTACGGTCTCTTCCCGGTAGCCGCGTTTGTGCAGGGGGGGGCCGGAGGTGTCCAGGCTGATAGTGGCCCGGTTGTTATGAATATGCAGATGCAGGGAAATGTCCGGCTGCATTTTGTTTACCTCCGGCCGCGGGCGTCCGGTCTCTTCGGTGAAATAGTCGACAATGGCATCTTTTAAAGACAGGGCGGCATACTGGGAATGGTTGACGGCGCTGCTGGAAACATCGGCAAAGACGGCAAAGGTGCGGTTTTTCAGAAAGAACTGTTTCCAGGGGATGGTTCGGGCCTGCTGGTAAAGTATTTCCGGGCGCGGGCAGTCAAAAGTGATCAGCGGCGCCAGTACCCGGGAGAGCAGACGAGACATATAGTTGATCCGGTAAAGAACGGGTTTTTCCGCTGTAAAATGGATGGCCCGGAATTCTGGTGCAATGTCGGTAGCTCCCAGGGATGCCAGTTCTGCGGCACCGGCCTCGCTGAGGTCCTCGGCGACCTGGGCCACGCAGCGGTTTTCCGCCTGGTATATATAGGCCGTAGACTTCTGGCGGGGATCGCTTTTTTTCAGTCGGGTTTTCATGGGTCTGGTAACCGGTCCGTCTGGTTGTTAAAATTGTAGTTTTCGCTCAAGCGGATAAATGCGCCCGTCGGGTATTGGTTATCCCGCTGGCACGAAGGGGTATTGTTAAGGCAAAAGCAGAGAATAAGCAAGGAAAATGTAAAAAAAAACGGTGAAGGGCAAGCCTCCCTTCACCGTTTGGTATTTATCAACAGAAACCGGCAGCCGGGTTAATACCGATAATGATCCGGTTTGTAGGGCCCGTCCACGGGTACCCCCAGGTATTCCGCCTGTTTTTCGTTTAAGCGGCTCAGTTTGACGCCCAGCCGTGCCAGATGCAGGCGGGCCACTTCTTCATCCAGTTCCTTGGGCAGGGTGTAGACCTGTTTGTCCAGGTCTTCGGTGGCCAGCTTGATCTGCGCCAGGGTCTGGTTGGTGAAGCTGTTGCTCATCACAAAACTGGGATGGCCGGTGGCACAGCCCAGGTTCACCAGGCGGCCTTCGGCCAGAACGATGATGGACCGGCCGGATTTCAGGTGCCACTGGTCCACCTGGGGTTTAATGATCGTTTTCTGGCAGTTTTTTTCCAGATAGATCATTTCGATTTCATGATCGAAATGGCCGATGTTGCAGACAATGGCCTCGTTCTTCATCTGCTCCATATGTTCACCGGTGACAACGTCACAGCAGCCGCTGGCGGTGACAAAAATATCCCCCACCGGGGCCATCTCTTCCATGGTGGAAACTTGGTAACCTTCCATGGCGGCCTGCAGGGCGCAGATGGGATCGATTTCGGTGACCACCACCCGGGCGCCGAAACCCCTCATCGACTGGGCGCAACCCTTGCCCACGTCACCGTAACCGCAAACCACAATGGTTTTACCGGCTACCATAGTATCGGTGGCCCGTTTGATGCCGTCCGCCAGGGAGTCCCGGCAGCCGTAAATGTTGTCAAATTTGGACTTGGTAACCGAATCGTTGACGTTGATAGCGGGGAAAAGCAGTTCCCCCTTTCTGGCCAGTTGATACAGCCGGTTAACGCCGGTAGTGGTCTCTTCGGAAACACCGCGGACCTTTTCGGCGATTTTGTGCCAGTGCTGCGGATCCCGCTCGTAAGACACCTTGAGGCGGTTAATAATGCACTGATATTCATAGACCTCATAGGTCTTGTCCAGTATGGCGGGGTCATCTTCCGCCCGCACGCCTTCGTGAATCAGCAAAGTGGCGTCGCCGCCGTCGTCCACAATCAGATCCGGGCCGCTGCCGTCCGGCCAGGTCAGGGCCTGTTTCGTGCACCACCAGTAATCTTCGAGGGATTCTCCTTTCCAGGCGAACACGGCTGCGGAGCCGGCCTTGGCAATGGCGGCCGCGGCATGGTCCTGGGTGGAAAAGATGTTGCAGGACGCCCAGCGGATATCTGCGCCCAGCTCTTTCAGGGTCTCGATCAGCATGGCCGTCTGGATGGTCATATGCAGGCTGCCGGTGATTTTAAACCCCTTGAGGGGCTTGTCCGGACCGTATTTTTTCCGTACCGCCATCAGCCCGGGCATTTCGTTTTCCGACAGTTCCATTTCTTTAAAGCCGTCCGGGGCCAGATTGATGTCCGTCACTTTACAGGGCAGCGATAAATCTCGTTCCGGTACAATGGCCCTGTTTGTTTCATGGTTGGTGCTGGTCATAACAGGTTGTCCTTTCCTTTTTTCGGTTCGGGTGCCGTACGATCCGGCGGGCACCGTTTTCGATGTTTCTTCGGCGGATGATATCCGGTCGAAGCGATACTGCTTGTTTGATAAACATATAAAGATATATTTATATGTTTATTTTTATTATACTCACTTTCAAAAGCGCTTGTCAAGAAAGAAATGGGAAATTTTTATAAATGCAGGGGACGGTTACGGGGCGGGGAAGGCCCGGCCGGGTAGCCGAAGGAGAGAGCGGCCGGTTGATCCGGTACAATGTCAACGGCATTGAACGGGAAGAGGCGGCTCTTAACGGTTAAGCCAAAGATGATGGACTCGTAAAAAGTCGGAAAACAGCTTTTTTGTCATACCGGGCTTGACCCGGTATCCGTACGCCTGGGAGCAGGCGCGATCAGGGAGGTGTGAGTCCTCCTCCGGGATATGTCCGATCCCGGTAGCTGAAGGTAACTGCGTCGTCGTGAGGCGGGGTGGGAAGTAACCGGAAGCGAACTCGCAGTCCGTAGGATAACGAACACGATTCGGCCGGGCGTAGCGGCGAGCCTTCGGATTCAGGGCGAAGCCCAGACCGGTAAAGAACCGGAAGTCCGGCACGCTGGACGGGCAGGATAAAGCGATGTCGGGGCGCGTCAGGTGTTTGGTGATGGAATGCGAGGAAGGTCGGCCTCAGTGAACCAGGGAGACCTGTCCGCGAGGTGACGCGGGCAGGAGTCAGAGCCTTCATAGTACCGGAGCGGCGTAAGCTGCGGCAAGCGCGGAGAGTAAAACCGCGCCGAGGGAAGGGAGGCAGGAAGGAGGATGTGTGAAGTCAGAAGAAGGGCAGAGCGTAAGTGAAGCACCGGCAGTGACAGGCCGTGGCCTGACTAAACAAGGTGCAGAAGCCCGGCGTCAGCGATGGTGCTGGGTGGAAGCCTCGATCTGGACGGATCGCATGTTGGCGGCGCTGGAGAACGGCGTCAAAG
>CAZWCS010000080.1:0-20220 GCA_964632805.1 uncultured Desulfobacterales bacterium | reverse complement strand
ACCCCGGATAAGATCGTGGCTCGTTGTCACTCGCACGATCTATCCTTGTTCGTTGTATTCGCTGGAGTGAATCCGGGCGGGGGATATCCTTTTAATTTGGAAAAGCCTTGTTTCGACAAAGAATTTGAGGTATCATAAAAAATTAAAATATGATCGGTGGTAAGGTAGGAA
Organism: uncultured Desulfobacterales bacterium; assembly: GCA_964632805.1. Taxonomy (GTDB): domain Bacteria; phylum Desulfobacterota; class Desulfobacteria; order Desulfobacterales; family Desulfosudaceae; genus CAZWCS01. Next base: position 20,049 of record CAZWCS010000080.1, on the reverse strand, counting down.
CCATTTCTATTATTCTGCGAATATTCAACAGAAACAGCTTCCATCTCTGGTGTTGTGTTTGCGCAGAGGTAGAGATGGATACTGGATATAAATTTTTGCGACGGTAGTCTCAAGGCAATCGATATGGCCGGAAACAAGGTATCCGAAAAGACGGCTTCAACCGGAAAACCTGCGGCAAATAACAATTCTTCTTTGGTACCGGTTCCTTACAATAAAAGTTTGGTCCGGTCCGGTCCTCTTCAGCGCTATTTACGGGAGGTATCCCGGCATGGCCTGCTCACCCGAGAAGAAGAAATCGAATTGGGAAGGCGGATTCAAGACGGGGGAGACGAAGAAGCGGCTTATATTATGGCCACCTCCAATTTACGGCTGGTTGTCAAAATTGCCCTGGAATTTCAACGGGTATGGATGCAGAACCTGCTGGATTTGATCCAGGAGGGAAATATCGGGCTGATGCATGCCGTGAAAAAATTCGATCCCGAAAAAAATGTCAAATTTTCCTATTATGCTTCCTTTTGGATTAAAGCCTATATCCTTAAGTTTATTATGGATAACTGGCGGTTGGTGAAAATCGGAACCACGCAGAACCAGCGGAAACTTTTTTTTAAACTGAAAAAAGAAAAGCAGAAGTTGATTGACCAGGGATTTGAACCTCAGCCGAAGCTGCTGTCAGAAAAGCTGGGGGTTCCCCAGCAGGACGTAATTAATATGGAGCAGCGTCTGGATGCCTGGGATGTTTCGCTGGATGCACCTGTTAATGACGACTCCGACACACAACGGGGCGATTTGCTGGATATCGACAGCAGCATTTCCGTGGAGGATCAGGTCGGGGATAAGGAGTTGAAGCTGCTGGTGCGGGACAATCTGGAATCCTTGAAAAGTTCTTTGACCGAAAGGGAGGTGGAAATTCTGGAGACCCGGATTTTTGCAGAAGAACCAATGACGCTGCAGGAATTGGGGGAGCGGTACGGAATTTCAAGAGAACGCGTTCGGCAACTGGAAGCCGGTTTGCTGAAAAAGATTCGCGCTTATTTCCAGGAGGCGATTTCCGATTTTGACGCCTATCGTTCCCTTGATGACAGTTGAAAGGGTTGCGGGCAAACCCCCGGTTTTTGATTTTGGACAAGAGAAAGAGGTTATTGTTTAGAAATTGAATTGTATTTCGTTGATCACGTTTCCAGACGTTTTTCTGGTGGATAAGGCGATGAGGCGATTTTTCCTTCCTATCCTGATGCTGCTTGCTGCCGGTTTACTGGTTCATGGGTGCGGCATGTCTCACTGCCACCGGCCTTTGTCCCGGAATACCGGACCGGAGAATATCCGGGAAAACCGGTATTACCATTTTCTGGAAGCCCAGCTGGCGAAAGATCAGGGCCGCCTGGACAAGGCCATTTCTCATATGAAAAAAGCCCTGGCGGCCGATGACGATTCGGTGTTTTTGCAGAAAGAACTGGTGGTGTTATATCTGCAAAACAATGAAAACAGCCGGGCCCTGGCGTTGATTGATGAAGTTTTACAGGATAATCCGGACGATGTCAGTATGCTTATTCTGGCTGCGAACATTCGTTACCAGATGGAAGAAGAGAAAATCGCAGCCGGTATTTACGAGCAGGCACTGGCCAAGGATCCGGACCAGGAAAAGCTCTATCTTATTCTGGGCAAAATATATCTGGACAACGAGCAACCGGATAAAGCAATTGCGATTTATAAACGCATGATCGAGCAATTCCCCGATCTGTGGAAGGGGTACTTTTTTTTGGGAAGGACGTATCGAAAGCAAGGCGAGGGGAAAGCCGCTGAAGCGCTTTTTCGACAATGTTTGGAACTGGCGCCCAAGCTGTTAAACCCGCGGATGGAACTTATCGGTTTATACCAGGAACGGGAAGAGCAGGGGATGACCATTGTTGTCCGTAAGGGGGATACTCTCTATCATTTGGTGCAAAAAGCTTATGGTGTTTACAACAAAACATTGGCGGAGCGCGTTTTGAAAGCCAATCCGGATATCGAAGACGTCAACCGTCTTAGAATTGGTCAACGGCTGCATTTCCCCGGTCCGGTGAAAACCGATGACGGCTGTGTATATCGGGAGAAAATCGTTCGTCTTTATCAATCCATTTTAAAGGACTGTCCGGATGATTATAATGCCGCCATACAACTGGCGCTGTATTATAAGAAGTCCGGTTGTCCGGAATTGGCCGGAGACATCTTGCGTCCGCTGGGAGAAAAAAACGCCTCTGATGCCCGTATTTGCCAGTATGTGTATCAGTTTTTGATTGCCAAAGAGGATTACGAGGCGGCCCGGTTTGTTCTCTCCGGTATGCTGGCGGGCGCTCCGGAAAGTCCGGTGTTCAATTATATGCTCGGCGTGTTATTTGACAGAATGGATCAGCCGCAGCAGGCGATCGCTCATTTGTCTCAGTTGAAACCGGGGGTCAAATATTATTCGGACGCCGTGGTTCATATTGCCTATTTATATGAGAACATGGGGAAAATTGAACAGGCCGTGCAGTTGCTGGAGTCGCTGGTCCGGCAGGATTCGGAGGATGTCGAGCCGTTTTTGTTTCTGGGCTCTTTATACGAGCGACAGAAGGAATACGATAACGCGGCGATGATACTGGAACGGGGGCTGAAGCTGGCCCCGGATAACGTGGAACTGCTTTTTCGACGGGGTGTTATTTACGATAAAGCCGGCCGCAAGGATGCCGTTGTTTCTCAGATGAAGCGTGTTTTGTCCCTTGATCCGGATCATGTTTCGGCTTTGAATTATCTGGGTTATACCTATGCAGAGCAGGGCATTTATCTTGAAGAGGCAAAGCAGTTGATTGAAAAGGCGCTGGCGTTAAATCCGGACAGCGGTTATATTACCGACAGTTTGGGCTGGGTGTATTACCAGCAGGGAAAGTTGGACAAGGCGCTGGAATTGCTCAATAAGGCCGTTAAGCTGGAGCCGGAAGATCCGATTCTGCTGGAGCATTTGGGGGATGCTTATTTAAAAAACGGAGAGCCTGAAAAAGCGCTGGAGATATATCAACGCAGCCTGAAATACAATCAGGACAGTCCGCAGGAAATCAAAGAAAAAATCGAGGCCCTGGCCGGTCCGGAAACGCCATGAAATTTATCTCGCATCTGTTGCCCGTTTTGCTGAGTGTGTTTTTGTTGGGTGGTTGTGCCGGACTGACAACGCGTTTCGAACCGCGATTTTTGACCCCGGAAGCCCGCCAGGCGGTAGCGGCTTTGGAGGCCGGGCAGACCCTGCCGACCGCTTTTAAAGGGCTGGGAAAATTGAAGCTGCGAACGGACGGCAGGCAGCGTGTTTTGCGGTTGGCCTGGCTGGTGGAACTTCCCGAAAAAATGCGTTTTGAGGTGTTGGCGCCTTCCGGCCAATCCCTGTATACGATATCCGCTGACGAAAATTATATCTACTTGCGTCCGCCGCCTTCCGCCGGTGAAATCAAGAAGATCCGGGCGGGAAATATGAACCTGGAACGCTTTACCGGCGTACCGGCCCGCAAAACGGATTTGCTGCGGTTGTTATCCGGCCGACTGCCGGTGCGTGTTTATGATACGGCGGAACTGGTCAAAGACGGAACCGGCGGTTATATTCTGAACCTCCGCCGGCGATGGCACGGCGTTGTCGAACGGGTCTATTTTGACAGAAATCTGAAGAGACCGTATAAGGTGGAATTACTGGGCGGCTGGAAAGATCGTCCGGAGTACAGCACCGCTATCCGGTCCTGGCAGCAGGTAGATACGCTGGAAGTGCCCCGGGAAATTTTGCTGGAAGGGCCGGAAGGGGGGCTCGCCACTCTGACAATCCGCCGATACTGGCCGGAGACGGATATTGCCGAAGAAAAATTTGTGCTGGCGGACCCGGTCGCCGAGTAATCACAGCAGGGCGGGAGATATGCCGGCAGGGGGCAATCAGGTCATCGCGATCGGTAACCGGCTGAAAAAGTGCCGCAATGTCCGTACGCTGGGACTGCGTACCAATTTTCCGGATTATACGCCGGAAGAAGCGGCCTTGATCCGCCGGGCAGCGAAAATCTACTATCCGACAATTTTCTATGCCGACATTTTCGACGCGATGGGCAAACGGCTTTTTCCCAGCTATCACACCTATAAGTGGGCGCAGGATAAAATCAAGCAGACCACTTTTTTCCATCTGGCCGGAATACCCCATCCCGCAACCCGAACCTATTACGGGCGACGGAAGACGCCGGAAAACATATTACAGGATTTTTCCTTTCCTTTTATTGCCAAAATACCGCGCGGCTCCGCCCTGGGACGGGGCGTTTATCTGATAAAAGATGATCAGGATCTGGCGCAATACACTGCGGTTCATAATCCGGCCTATATACAGGAATATCTCCCGGCCGACCGGGACATTCGCGTCGTGGTGATTGGCGGGCGGGTGGTCCATGCCTACTGGCGCCTGGGAGCGCCCGGGGAGTTCCGCAACAATCTGGGCGCCGGGGGAACCGTCAGCCTGGAGGCGGTGCCCCCCAAAGCGCTGGAACTGGCTTTACATGCGGCCCGGACCGCCGTCTGGGACGATGTGGGGATCGATATTATACAACACGGGGAGCGCTTTTATATCGTGGAAGCCAATATGAAGTATGGCCGGGAAGGGTTTGAACAGGCGGGTATCGATTATTACCGGCTGATGGAAAATCTGATTGCGGAGGGTGTCATTTGATTTTTCTGAGCGGCTCATAATTTTCCCGCAGGACGGTTCCGGTGAACCGGTTCCGCTCCGGAGAGGTTTGATGTTTTGGGGCAGGGGATGGGCGGCCGGGGCTGCGGTAAGGAAAATCAGGACTTTATGACGACAATAGCGGTGTTTTCCAGTGCCCGGACCAGCTTGACGCTGGGGTCCCCCAAAACAAATTCTTCCGCCTTGGACATTTTTTTTCTGCCGATAACCACCATCTGATATTTTTCTTTCTGAAACAGATCCATGATGCCGTCGCTGATGGTGGGATAGGGCTCATGAACGAGCGCAATCTCGATATTTTCCTGCAGAAAGCCGCTTTCCACCAGCCGGTCCCGGGCCTCTTCCAGGACGGTCCGGTAACGGTCCACCTGCTCTTCCATGAACTTTTTCCCCATCAACTCCTCGCCGGACGAGGGTTTTCGGAAAAGATGCGCCAGTTTGATATAAACCTGGTCCGCGCAAAACGGCAGTGAGGACAGGTAGGCTACCGCTGCCCGGGAACTGGCGGATTCGTTTACGGCAAACAAAATTGAAATTGTCAAAACCTCCCTCCTTATGCTTGATCTGGGACGTTGTCCAGAAACCATTTCAAGTCGGCAATAATTTCGTCCACGGTTTCATAATAGACAGCGGCACCCCGGGAAAAGAACATCAGGATGTTGTTGAGCACCTCCGGGATAATGGGATAGAGTTTGGCCAGGTTGATAAAACGCCGTTTGTCCAGCAGGGCAAAATCGTTGCGTTCCAAGCGGTCGCACAATCCGTTATAAGTGTGCGTATCCGTGGATATCATATAGTAATTGTGAAATCCTTTCCCAACAGCGTAACATAAGATATTGCCCAGGCCGAAGATGTCCAGGCTGAAAGGATTTTCCGTGGCCGCGAAATCGTAATCAAAATCGATCCAGACAAACCTGCCGGTTTTTTTTTCCACAATAATGTGGTCGTTCCGGATATCCCCGTGTTTAAAGCCGTTTCGGTGCAAAAAGAGGATGGCTTCAAAGGCCTCCACCAGTTTTTTCAGGATGCCGGGCAGCACCTCTTTAAAATACGCTTCGTAGCTCATTTTGAAGGTACCGATATAATCCAGAAAACTCTGGCCGTGGATAATATCCAGTATCCGGATGTTGTTGCCATGGCTGTCAAAGAAAACTTCCCCCTGCATGAAACCGGGATGCCCCCGGACCAGTTTCAATATTTCTCCTTCTTTATCGGGATCCCGAAAGCATTTGATCTTGACGCCGCCCAGGGTGGCGTCGAATGACTCAAAATACGCCAGTTTGATCAACTTGCGTTCTCTGGTTTCGCAGTTCATCACCCGTTTTACCCAGAATTTCGGGTCTTCGATGCCGAACCGCATTTCTTTGGCATGTCCCAGCACTTCATAGCAGACATCATTGACAACAATGGTATCCCCTTTGTCTATGGTAAAAAAATCCGAGGTATCGGTGACTATTCCTGCCGGCGGCGTCATGGATCAGGAGAGTCCTTTCAGCAACCGCGGCGGAATACTGCCCATGGCCGCTTTGACACCTTCCAGAAAGTTTTCCAGCCCGTTTTTTTCCAGTACCACCGCCAACTGAAGGCAAAGGGTGGAGATGGAATCGATGTCTTCAGCGTTAAAAAACTGTTTTTCGCCGGTATACATGCGCAACAGCCCCAGGGCACTTGCGCCGTACATGATGGGTATGGACAGCATGGAAACAATCCCCTCCTTTTGGGCGGCCTCCGGATAATTGATGAGTTCACTGTTGGGCATGTCCTCCACAAACACCGGTTCTTTTTTAAAAAAGGCCGAGTTTTGCGGATCGATGAAATCCGGCCCCTTGTTGGTGTATTCTTCGCTGAGGCCGTGGCTGCTCACCCGGAACAACTGCTTTTCCCGTTCGTCAAAAAGCATAATGCAGGAGCCTCTTAACGAAAAAGTACGGCACAGGCCTTCCACAATATGGACGAACAGAAGATTGATATCTTCATAGTTGGAGATGGCCCGGCTGATCGCCTTGAATTCTTCCAGATAAAATTTTCTTTCCACTTCTTTGGCCATAACGCTTCTCCCTTTTATTTTGGTGATATATTGGCGGTGATCGTTTTTGATAAGGTGACGGCCTGTTGATCGTGATGCGGCCGGTTTGACCTGTTCCGCAGCTGCGTTTGCGAATCCGCCGGCGGTAAAGTCCATTTTCCGGGGGTTACCGGGTGCTTGATATTTTCGCCCAGAATTTGCAGAAAAAAATCCCGGGGAATTTCCACTGCTCCCAGTCGTTGCAGGTGCAAACTGGTTACCTGGCAATCAATCACGGTAAACGAAAAGCGGTTGAGATAGTCCGCCAGGTACGCCAGGGCTACCTTGGAGGCGTTGCTGACCCGGCTGAACATGGATTCTCCGAAAAAACATTTGCCCATGGCCACGCCGTAAAGGCCGCCGACCAGCTCGCCGCACTGCCAGGTCTCCACGGAGTGGGCCCATCCCGCTTCGTGCAGGCGGCAATATGCCCTGATCATATCTTTACTGATCCAGGTCCCGCCGTCGCTTTGTTCATGCACGGCGGCGCAGGAACGGATGACTTCAGGGAAAGCCCGGTCCAGACTGACGGCAAAGGTTTGCCGGTTGATGATTCGGCGCATTCGCCGGGAAATATGCATCTGATCCGGGAAAAGAACCAGCCGCGGGTCCGGAGACCACCATAACAGGGGATCTTCCGGGCCAAACCAGGGAAATATGCCCATGGCGTAAGCGATGAGAAGCCGTTCCGGGCGTAAATCCCCTCCTACAGCCAGAATTCCGTCCCGTTCAGCCAACCGGGGAGAAGGGAAGCGGATATCGTTTTTATCCAGGCGAAAAATGGTCATAGCCCCCTCAACCGTATCCGCCACCGGTGTAGGCGCCCCGGCCGTTCATCCCCGTTTTGCTGCGGTGGTAAGGCCGCTGGTTTACCCGGCTAGACGGTATAGGAAAAGACGATGGCGTCCCCGGCCACATCAACCAGGACATGACCGCCTTTTTCCAGCCGGCCGAAAAGAATTTCGTCAGCCAACGGGTCTTTGATTTCGTTCTGAATCAGCCGGTCCAGCGGACGGGCTCCGTAAACCGGGTCATGCCCTTTACGGGCCAGCCAAGTGCGGGCGGCATCCGTCAGCGCAATCGATACTTTTTTGGTGGCCAGCTGTTCCCCGAGCTGTTTGATGAATTTATCAACCACTTTTTTCATGATGGGCGTGTTCAGGGAATTAAAGGTGATGATCCCGTCCAGCCGGTTCCGGAATTCCGGGGTGAAAAAGTTCTCGATGGCCTTTTGGGCCTTCTTTCCCGGCTGGGCCGTATCCCCGCCGAAACCGATAGTCTGGCTGCTGATTTCCCGGGAGCCGAGATTGGAGGTCATGACCAGAATGATATTACGGAAATCGGCTTCTTTGCCGTTGTTGTCGGTCAAGGTGGCGTGATCCATGACCTGCAAAAGAATGTTGAAGAGGTCGATGTGGGCCTTTTCAATTTCGTCCAGCAAAAGCACGCTGTAGGGGTGTTTTTTGACCTTGTCCGTAAGCAGGCCGGCCTGTTCAAAGCCCACATATCCCGGCGGTGCACCAATCAGGCGGGCGACGGCATGCTTTTCCATGTATTCGCTCATATCGAAGCGGATGAAGGCTACACCCAGTACGGCGGCCATCTGCCGGGCGATTTCGGTTTTGCCTACACCCGTGGGACCGGTAAACAGAAAAGAGCCGATCGGTTTGTCCGGCCGCGCCAGGCCGGCCCGGCTGCGCTTGATGGAGGTGGACAGAAACCGGATGGCTTCGTCCTGGCCAAAGACCACCGTCCGCAATTCTTTTTCCAGAACCGCCAAGCGGGTTTTGTCGTTCCGGGAGATATTCTGCGGCGGTATCCGGGCCATATTGGCCACAATTTTTTCAATATCTGCGGGATTGATGTTTTTGCGGTAGTGGCCGCCGGCCAGCCGGATGGCGGCCCCGGCCTCGTCAATGACATCAATGGCTTTGTCCGGCAGATACCGGTCGTTCAGAAAACGGGCGGAGAGTTCTACGGCGCTTTTCAGGGCGGTCTCTGTATAGGTGATGCCGTGATGATCTTCATAATAGGGTTTTAACCCCTTCAGAATTTTTACGCTTTCTTTATTGGAAGGTTCCGGAATTTCAATTTTTTCAAAGCGTCGCGACAATGCGCGATCTTTTTCGAAATGCGTATTGTATTCCTCGTAGGTGGTGGAGCCGATGCAACGCAGTTCACCGGAGGCCAGCACCGGTTTCAGGATGTTGGAAGCATCCATGGACCCGCTGCTGGTTGCGCCAGCCCCGACCACGGTATGGATTTCGTCAATAAAGAGAACGGCATGGGGGCTCTTTTTTTTCAGCGCCAGAATGACTTTTTTCAGCCGTTGTTCAAAATCCCCGCGGAATTTGGTGCCGGCCAGCAGCGAGCCCATATCCAGGGAAAATATCTGGATATCGGCCATTTCTTCGGGCACCTCCCGGTTGTGGATTTTCTGCGCCAGCCCCTCCGCAATGGCGGTTTTCCCCACGCCGGGTTCGCCCACGAAGACGGGGTTGTTCTTCCGGCGGCGGGAGAGCACCTGAATGGCCCGCTGCATTTCGGTTTGACGGCCGATAACCGGATCCAGTTTGCCTTCGGCCGCTTTCTGGACCAGTTCCACGGTAAAGGCTTCCAGTGGATCGGTACGCTTGGTCCGCCGCCCTTCCCTGGACTGTTCCTGTTCCTCCGGACTGCCTGTTTCCTCGGTATCGGTCGGGAACAGATCGCCGGTGGAACCGTGGGAAATGTAGTTCAGCACATCCAGGCGGGTGACGCTTTCCGATTCCAGGAAATAAGCGGCATGGGACGATTTTTCTTCAAAAAGAGCGGCCAGAATGTCCCCCACGGCCACTTTTTCTTTTTCCGCCGAACGGGCGTGGTTGACGGCCCGCTGAATAACCCGCTGAAAGCCCACCGTCTGTTGCAGGACATATTCGTCTCCTTCCGGGATGCGTTCAATTTTGTACCGGAAGAAATTTTCCAGCAGATGTTTCAGCGTTTCCACATTACCGCCACAGCCGCTGATAATATTGATGCCGGTGGCGTCATGCAGGATGGCGTAAAGAATATGTTCCAGACAAACAAATTCGTGCCGGTAGCGTTTGGCCTCACTCACGGCAAAGCCGAGGGTGGCACTGAGCTCTTTACTGATCATATGATTATTCCTTTGATTATTCCTTTTCCATGGTACATTTTAACGGAAAGCCGTTCTCCCGGGCCAGATTGTGTACAATTTCCACTTTGGTTTCGGCAATTTCATGGGTAAACAGGCCACAAACGCCGATTCCGTTGCGGTGCACATTGAGCATAATCATGGTCGCTTCTTCAAAGGGCTTTTTAAATACATGCTGCAATATTTCCACCACGAACTCCATGGTGGTATAGTCATCGTTATGAATTAAAACCCTGTACAGAGAAGGCGGTTTGGTTCGGCTTTTCGCCTTTCGGGTGACAGCCGGGGTTATATCCGTATTGCGTTCTGCCATGATGCCACTGATTGTTTTTGTGATGGTTTCGGGGTTTTCGCATTTATCGTGCCGGCAGCATCGGATAATAACACGTGTGTTTTACAATTTCGTTTTCAACTGGTTTTATTTTATCCGGTTTGGGACCAAAAATCAAGGGGGAAATAGAAGCTACCACGGGTTTGTCGGGGAAAAGAGCGGTCTCATTGTATTTTTTGGCGGACGGGAAAAGCCCCGGAATCGATCTGCATCAGGCAGAACAATTCGATTTTGTTATTCCCGTAAAGAAGGACGACTCCTTTTTTCTTTTTTGCAGCCGGGTGGAATCAGGCGCCGCAGCATTTTTTATATTTTTTCCCGCTGCCGCAGGGGCAGGGGTCGTTGCGCCCCACTTTTTCCACCTTGCGTTTGACCGGTTCTTTTTTCCGGGTTTCTTCTTCACCGTGAGAAAGGCGGAAGTCCTGTTGTTCCGGGCGTTGCAGGGTTTCAAGGGATTCCTGGCTCTGGACCTGAATGCGGAAAAGTATGGACAGCGTTTCTTCCTTGATGCGGCTGATCAGATCCTCAAACATGACAAACGCTTCTTTTTTGTAGATAATAACCGGGTCCTGCTGGGCGTAACCGCGCAGGCCAATGCCTTCCTTGAGATGGTCCATGGACAGCAGGTGATCCTTCCACAGGGCGTCGATGGTCTGCAACAGAAAGACCCGTTCAATTTCCCGCAGATCGGCGCTGCCGATAAGCGCCTCCTTTTCCCGGTAGCGTTCCAGACTTTTTTCGTAGATAAGTTCTGCCAGGTCTTCGGAATCCAACCCTTCCAGCGTCTCTTCATCTAAGTCCAGGCGGTAATTGAACTGCTTGAACACAGCTTCCTGCAGGCCGGTAATATCCCATTCATCGGGAGCGGTCTTCGTGTCCGCATAGACTGCGGCGATCTCTTCGGCTTTGTCCCGCATCATGTTATGGATAAATTCCTGCAGGTCGTCTTTTTCCAGGGTGTTTCGCCGCTGTTCGTAGATGACGCTGCGCTGTTCGTTCATAACGTCGTCGAATTTCAGCAATTGTTTGCGGATTTCAAAGTTGTGGGCTTCTACTTTTTTCTGGGCGTTCTCAATGGCCCGGCTGATCATGCGGTGCTCGATCGGCTCGCCTTCCTGCATGCCCAGGGTCTGCATAATGGCGCCCATGCGTTCTCCGCCGAAAATCCGCAGCAGATCGTCTTCTAAGGCAAGATAAAAACGGGAGCTGCCGGGATCACCCTGGCGGCCCGCCCGCCCGCGGAGCTGATTGTCGATCCGGCGGCTTTCATGCCGTTCGGTACCCAGAATGTGCAGGCCGCCTTTCTTGGCCACCCCTTCTCCCAGGACAATATCGGTACCGCGACCGGCCATATTGGTGGAGATGGTCACGGTCCCCGCCTGACCGGCGCTGGCTACGATTTCCGCTTCCTGTTTATGGCGTTTGGCGTTCAAGACCGAATGGCGGATTCCCTTTTTTTTCAACTTTTTGCTGAGCAGTTCGGAAACGTCGATGGAAACCGTGCCCACCAGTACCGGTTGGCCTTCCGTATACAACGCTTCGATTTCCTGGATTACGGCTTCGTATTTTTCCTTTTTGGTTTTGTAGATGACGTCCGGGTGGTCGGTGCGGACCATGGGCAGATTGGTGGGGATGATACGCACGCTCAGGTCGTAGATCTCTTTGAACTCGCCGGCTTCGGTATCGGCGGTACCGGTCATGCCCGCCAGTTTTTCATACATGCGAAAATAGTTCTGGAAGGTAATGGTCGCCAGGGTCTGGTTTTCATTTTCAATCTTGACGTTTTCCTTGGCTTCCAGAGCCTGGTGCAGGCCTTCACTGAAACGACGGCCCGGCATGAGGCGGCCGGTGAATTCGTCCACGATGACCACTTCTTTTTCGTCGGTAACAATGTAATCCACATCCCGCTTGAACAGGGTGTGGGCTTTCAGGGCCTGATTGACGTGGTGCAGCAGTTCCACGTTTTCCGGGCCGTAAAGGTTTTCCACCTGGAGGGCGTCTTCCGCTCTGGCCACGCCGTTTTCCGTCAGGCTGGCCGCCCGCATTTTTTCATCTACGGTGTAGTCTTCATCCTTGACCAGATGGGGAATGATTTTATTGGCCTCGTAATAGAGGGTGGTGGATTTTTCCGCCGGCCCGGAGATGATCAGCGGCGTCCGCGATTCGTCGATAAGAATACTGTCCACTTCGTCCACGATGGCGTAATGAAGTTGGCGTTGCACCAGGACATCCCGGTGGAATTTCATGTTGTCCCGCAGATAATCGAAACCGAACTCGTTGTTGGTGCCGTAGGTAATATCCGCATTGTAGGCGGCTTTTCGTTCTTCGTCGTCCAGTTCGTGGGTAATGACACCTACGGACATCCCCAGAAAGCTGTAGATTTTGCCCATCCACTCCGCGTCCCGGCGAGCCAGGTAGTCGTTAACGGTGATGATGTGTACCCCTTTTCCCGTGAGGGCGTTCAGATATACCGGCAGGGTGGCGGCCAGGGTTTTCCCTTCGCCGGTTTTCATTTCGGCGATATTTCCCTGGTGCAGTACCATGCCGCCGATAAGTTGCACATCAAAATGGCGCATACCCAGGGCGCGCACCGACGCTTCCCGCACGGCGGCGAAAGCTTCCGGCAGCAGGTCATCCAGGCTTTCCCCCTGCTGCAGGCGTTCTTTAAAATGTTCGGTCTGTTCACGCAGTTCATCGTCCGTCATGGCCTGCATTTTTTCTTCCAGGGCATTAACGGCCTCTACGGTCGGCGTGAGTTTATTCAGTTCCCGTTCGTTCTTACTGCCGAAGAGGGATACCAGAAACGCCCCCATCGATTCGTATATACCGGAAAAAAAGTCTCTGGCTGATTCCCCGAATGGCATCTGGGAAGCTCCTTATTTATTTTCGATTTTTTGTTTTTCTGTCATCTTACCGGCCGCCTGATTCGAAAACAGTGTAACCGGATGCGGCCCGTTTTCGCAAGAGACAATTGTCTGAAACGGATACCGGCAGGCGGCGGTATTTTTGCTCGCGGATATTCAGGGAAAAACGGAAATACGGCGGTGGAAAATGTTCATTATCCCGGCGGCCAACCCATCTGTCGGCCGGCCAGCACATGTAAATGGATATGGAACATGGTTTGTCCCGCCCCTTCTCCATTATTGATTACCAGGCGGTAGTCCGTGAGGGCGCGTTCGGCACATATTTGAGCGGCCAGGGAAAACAGTCCTCCGATTACGGCCGCGTCGTCAGGCTGCATTTCGGCGATTTGACTGATATGCCGCTTGGGGATGATCAGGATATGCGTCGGTGCCTGGGGATTGATATCGGTAAAGGCAACATAGGTGTCATCCTCATACACCTTGTCCGTACTGATTTCGCCGGTGGCAATTTTACAGAAAAGACAGTCCGCCATTGTCTGCTCCTTTCTTTTGTGTAATCCCGGATTTTTCCCCGCAAGCTGCGGGCGGGACTGCGTATGCGTTACTGCAATGGTTCACAACTGCGTTTATCGATGCGGAAAAACTGTTTCCAACAAACAGGTTGCCGTTTTTTGTTTGCAAAAGCCTCCGCTGAAACAGAAAGAAGCGTTATAAGGGAATTTCAGCAGAGGCCAACCGGAGAAAACCATTATAGCCCTCTCCGCGTTTGTTTTTTTATATATATCATAGGAAGGTCCGACAAAAAACAGAAAATGGGACCCGGCGATAATCCCGCCAGCAGATTTTTCCGGTTGCCGGCTTTTGTCTGTTCCTATATTATTTGATATCGGGGAACTTTGTCCGGCCTGACATTATTCGGGCAAGCGCGCGATAATTTCTTCCGCCGCTTTTTTCCCGGACAACAGCATCCCGCCGAAAATCGGCCCCATGCGCGGCCCGCCGAAAGTGGCGTTTCCCGCCATCCCGGCCACATAGAGTCCCGGATATACCTCCCGGGTATTTTCCAGGGTTAACGATTCCGCCCGTTCCGACCACATGGATTTTTCCCCTTCAATACGGCCGCTGGCGGTAGACAGCTGACCGGCCATCTTGTCCTCCACCACCCGCACCACTTCCGTGGCATGCCCGGTGGCGTCAATGACAAAAGCGGCCCGCATGGTCAAGGGGTCCACATGCAGCCCGGCCATTTCCACCGTGGACCAGTTCAGCACCAGGCCCATGACCTTCTCCGGCCGGATAAGAACATCTTCCACGCTGACACAGTTAAACACCGTCATTCCGGCGCCGCAGGCGCGGGCGGTCAGCGTGGAGACCGCCGTCACGGCATCGGCGGTATAATAGCCCTCTTGATAAAGTTGATACGGCACTTGCAGTTCTTCCAGAACCGGCAGGGCGCTGGTTTGCACCACGATCTCGTTAAACATCATGCCGCCGCCCCACATGCCGCCGCCGATACTCAGTTTCCGCTCGAACATGGCCACCTTCCGGCCGGCCTGGGCCAGGTAATACCCGGCCACCAGGCCCGATGGCCCGCCGCCGACGATGGCCACGTCGATATCCAGGTTGTCCGTCAGTTTCTTGTAAAACCGGTCAATAATCGCCCGGGTGATGATGATTTCGTCCAGTTCCATGATGGCTCTTGCCTCCTTCGCAATCGGAATAATGATGGTTGTGCTTTCGCCTTCGTCGCCTCTGTTCAACCGCTATTTTTTTCTTTCCGCCATTGTGTTGTGAATATTGACTGCACACAGATTCCCGCACATGGTGCAGACCGGTTTTTCACTGGCTTCGCTTTCTCCCCGCCGCCTCTGGGGCAGATACGGCTCCAGGGCTTCGCGGTACATCCCTCGCCAGTCAAGTGCTTTCCGGCATTGGGACATCCGCCGGTTTTGCTCCCAGGCTCCGGCCACGCCCTTGGCGATATCTCCGGAATGGGCCGCAATCCGGGCGCCGACAACCCCCAGCCGGACATCCTCCACGTCGGGCAGGCACAAATGTTCCGCCGGGGTCACGTAACACAGAAAATCGGCTCCGGCCGCGGCGGCCACCGCCCCTCCGATGGCCGCCGTGATATGGTCATACCCCGGGGCGCAGTCCGTGGTCAGCGGCCCCAGGACATAAAAGGGCGCCTCTCCGCACAATCGTTTCTGCACCTGCATGTTGGCTTCAATCTGGTTCAACGGCACATGGCCCGGCCCCTCGATCATGGCCTGGACACCCGCCTCCCGGGCCCGGCGGGCCAGTTCCCCCAGAATAACCAGCTCTTCCATCTGGGCCTGGTCCGTAGCATCGGCGATGGCGCCCGGCCGCAGGCCGTCGCCCAGGCTGAGAGTGACATCATACTTGAATAGAATCTTCAGCAACCGGTCATAATCTTCATACAACGGATTTTCCCGCTGGTTGTGATGCATCCAGGAGGATAAAAGCGAGCCGCCCCGGCTGACAATGCCCGCCACCCGGTAAGCGTCACCGGCCAGGGCGCTGGCCTGCCGGGTCACCCCGCAATGGATGGTGACATAATCCAGCCCCTGTTCACACTGGTGCTCAATGGCGTCAAACAGCATATCCGGGTCCATCTCGTAAAACGCCCGGGCCTGCCGGTTCATCTCCGCGGCCACGGCATAGATGGGAACCGCCCCCACCATAACGGGCGATTCCGCCAGCACCGCCTGACGGATTTTTTCCAGATCCCCGCCGGTGGACAGATCCATAACACTGTCCGTGCCGGCCTGAACCGCCACCTTCAGCTTGCGCAATTCTTCCTCCACATCAAAGTGCTCCGGGGAAGTGCCGATATTGGCATTGACCTTGGTCCGCAGCCCCTTGCCGATCCCTTCGGCGGAAAAGCTGCGTTTGACGTTTTTGGGAATGACGATTCTACCGGCGGCCACTTCCTCCCGGATGGTTTCCGGGGAAAAGCCCTCCTTTTCCGCGACCATCCGCATCTCTTCGGTGACGATCCCTTCCTTGGCCGAGCTGAGCTGGGTCATCTTTATTTGTCCTTATGTTGATGTTGGCAAACAAAAAAAGGCCGTCCCGGACAGGGACGACCTTTTTCAAATCAAGCGCACTGGCCCACGATCTCCCTACGCCGGCATTACCCGGATCAGGTTCAAAAGGGTATAATCTCAGGCAGATAACGCCACCCCTGTCGTATATCAACAGCATCCCGGCATCGCTTTGATGCTGTTATGGTGGGCCGTGAAGGAATCGAACCTTCAACCTACTGATTAAGAGTCAGGTGCTCTGCCTAGTTGAGCTAACGGCCCAAAAAATTTATTTTTATCCTATCCCGGCCCGGATTGTCAACCATCTTTCTGGGGAAAAACGCAAAAAACCATTGACACTGTCCTCTCATCTTTCTATTGTGGATAGCGGGGATATGCTTGAAGCCGCACCATGAAACCGACCCGGAAGCACCCGTTGTCCTGATGTTTTTCCCCCTGTGCGCAGCACCATAAAACCAGAAAAAAGGAGCTGTTCCATGCAGGTAAAAGGAACCATGATCATTGACTATGTTCGTCTGGTCCGGGCGCATAAGGATATTGACTGGGGCAAATGGCTGGACCCGGGGGACTGGGAGGTGATCAACAACGAAGTGATGTACTCGGCCTGGTATCCCTATGCGCTGTTTCGCCGGCTGGGCTGGGCTTCCTACCAGGAAATCGCCGGCGGTGATCCGGAGATGATCCGGGCTTTCGGGCGCTTTAATATGCAGAGCCTGCTGAAAGTCTATCACAATCTGCTGATTCCCAACGACCCGGCGGCCAGTGTCGCCCAAATTGCCCGTACCTGGGGAAACTTTTTCCAGGGAGAAGGGGTGGAATCAAAAATTGTCGATCGCGGTTCCCACTGGGTGACCTACCAGATGCAGGCGCCGGACAAGGAAAGTGAACCGGAAAAAATCGTCGCCTTTGCCCATCAGTTGAGCGGCCAGTTGCTGGAACTGGTGGAAGCCGCCAAGGGGCAGAATGCCCGGGCGGAAGTGGTTTCCGAAGGGCACAAGCAATTCATCACCGTTCACTGGGAATAGTGCCCGCAAATTATTTCTCCAGCACCGCCACCTCGGCAAAGTGGGTGAGATACCAGGCATCCTCCGTCTTTTCCAGTTCGCAGTGGGCTTCAAAGATATTGTTTTCCGGCGGCCCGTTGCCGGTCCGGGTTTCGGCGTAAACGGTAAGATTCACTGCGGCCCGTCCCTTTTCCGGGAAAGTGACCGCCAGGTCGTGAAAGGCCACGGAAAGCCCGGAATACCGGGAGCGGCCGGCCATGATATAGGACTGGGCGTTTTCCCTGGATAACGTTCGGGTAATTTCATAAGTGGGGATATGCACGGTACAAGGGTCCGTCAGCATCCGTGCAATTTTTCGCGCGTTGGCTGCAGCCTGCAGATGATTCTCCCCGGATTCCCGCGATATCATTGCGGCCAGCTCGCGAAACTGTTTTTTGATTCTGGCTTCCTCGCTTTCAAAAAACAGCAGGAAAGCGGCCAGGCCGGCCGCCAGGGCCCCCAGAACCAGCACCACTGCTTTGATTTTTACCATAAGGGCTCTCCCACAATGCGATTCACCGGCGTCTGTCCGAACTGATGCCGGTCGGCGGGTATACTGCGGTTGTCCCCGACAACGTAGACATGGCCGGGCTTGACGGTGCGGGGCGGCAGATTCCAGTCGCAGGGGCCGGCCACATAAGGCTCGTCAACCGGTTTCCGGTTTACCAGCAGCTGGCCTTCGCAAAAAGCGACGGTGTCGTGCTCCACGGCTACGATCCGTTTGAGCAGCATGACATGATGTCCGGCCAGCCGGATGGCCACCACGTCAAACCGCTCGGGAGAAGAAACCAGATACGGCAGGGTATAACAAAAATTCACGCCGCCGTCCCGGTAGGTGGGGGCCATGCTGTCGCCTTTGATCCGAAAGGGTATGCATATGTATCGAAACAGCACAAAAGCCGTCAGGGCCACCAGAAACAGCCGCCACAGGTAACGCCGGTTGAATTCGGGGAGGAAAAATTTTTTCAGACCCGTTTTTGTCATTGTTCTTTCGTTCCGATGCCGCGGCGCGTGCTCCCAAGGGTCTTTTCCCTGAACGATGCCTTCTAACCCGTTTCCGTTCGAAAACAGGCAGGCGGTCAAGGCGTCAGTCTTTTCCCCGGCACGAAATTTGTGTCCGCTAATAATTTTTTATCTATTATATCACTTCACGAAAGATTTAACCAGTTGCTGTAAGGTTTCACTTGTTTTTTACAACAGCCCGGCAAAGCACCAGCCGGAAATTGTTCCCGGCTGGTGCGTGCAAGACAAGGTTATCAGATGGCGTCGGCGTCCCGTTCGCCGGTTCGAACCCGGACCGCCTGTTCCACCGGGAGAACGAATATTTTGCCGTCCCCGATTTTACCGGTCTGGGCGGAAGCCGCAATGGCTTCCAG
The DNA here is from genome assembly GCA_964632805.1 of uncultured Desulfobacterales bacterium. GTDB lineage: Bacteria > Desulfobacterota > Desulfobacteria > Desulfobacterales > Desulfosudaceae > CAZWCS01. The sequence goes on along the minus strand of CAZWCS010000080.1, from coordinate 1,431 downwards.
GGCCTTGTCGACCGCCTCGTCCGGGACTACGGTTTCCACCTTGATTTTGGGGATAAAATCCACCGCATACTCGGCCCCGCGATAAATTTCGGTATGCCCTTTCTGGCGACCGTAACCCTTTACTTCCACCACGGTCATGCCCTGAATTCCGATGTCGTTCAGGGCTGTTTTTACCGCTTCCAGCCGGAACGGCTTGATGATCGCTTCTATCTTTTTCATGGTTATCCTCCTTGTCGTTAATCAATTTCAAAGGCCCGTTCGCCATGCAGGGCATTGTCCAATCCGGCCACTTCCGCTTCGACTTCCACCCGGAGACCGCCGGTTAACAACTTGGTCACATAAATCACGATCAGCGTACCGATACCGCTGAAAGCAACCGTGGCCAGAATGGATACGACCTGAATGCCCAACTGGCCGGGATTACCGTAAAACAGGCCGCTGGCGCCCGATATGGCGGGAGAGGCGAACAGCCCGGTGGCCAGGGCACCCCACATGCCGCAGAATCCGTGCACGCCGAAAGCGTCCAGGGAATCATCATACCCCATTTTGCGTTTAATGACAGCCACGCTGAAAAATCCCAGCACACCCGCTACCACGCCGATGACCAGCGAAGCCGGCAGATTGACAAACCCGGCTGCCGGGGTAATGCCCACCAGGCCGGCCACCGCGCCGGAGGCGATTCCCAGGACAGTGGGTTTTTTGCTGTGCAGCCATTCCGCAAACATCCAGCCCAGGGCACCCGTGGCGGCCGCCGTATTGGTCACCAGGAAGGCGGAGGCGGCCAGACCGTCCGCCGCCAGGGCGCTGCCGGCGTTAAATCCGAACCAGCCGAACCAGAGCAGAGCTGCTCCCAGAGAGGTCAAAGCCACGCTGGAGGGAAACATGGGTTCCTTGCCGTAGCCTTCCCGTTTGCCCAGCACCAGCGCCAGCACCAGACCGGCTACCCCGGCGTTGATATGGACCACATTGCCCCCGGCAAAGTCCAGGGCTCCGATGCCGTCCATCCAGCCGCCGCCCCATACCCAGTTGCAGACCGGCGCATAAATGAAGGTGACCCACAAAACTGTGAATACGATCCAGGCGGAAAATTTCATGCGGTCCACCACCGATCCCAGAATCAGGGCCACCGTAATACAGGCAAAGGTCATCTGGAAAACCACAAACAACAGGCTGGGAATGGTTCCGGACATGCTGTTGATATCCAGGCCGGCCAGAAAGACATGCTCCAGGCTGCCGATCAGGCCGCTGGCGCTTTCGCCAAAGGCCAAAGAATACCCCCAGATCACCCAGGCCACACTGACCAGGCAGTAGGCCACAAAGGTCATGGCCACCGTATTGAGCAGATTTTTATGGCGCGACATCCCGCCGTAAAACAGGGCCAGCCCGGCCGGGGTCATCATCATGACCAGAGCTGTGGAAACAATGATCCAG
>CAZWCS010000079.1:0-20237 GCA_964632805.1 uncultured Desulfobacterales bacterium | reverse complement strand
CTGCTGGATGAAGCGCCAGGCCGACCGGCCTTGTTTGCGACACGAGCCCAGCACTGATGAAGCCCCGCCTCCCCGGCAAAGGAGGGGACCGCGGTAAAGGCAGAAACCGCCGTCAGCCAGATCATCAGAGTAAGCCCTGTCCGTCTGATTCCGCGTCCGTTCATCGCGTCAACCTCCGTACCAGATCCCCGGCTGTTCTCATCAATATCTCCGCCGCGGAGGCGTCCCCACTCTGGCCGCCATACCGGGCCTGCTCCACGGCCTCCAAAAACGCGCACACCTCTTCTATGAACGCCTCGGAACAGCCCTTTTCTTCCAGAAGGGTACGGGCTTCCCGATAGGTCAGGGTCTGGCCCTGGCGGCCGGCCCGGGAATACACCGCATAGACAATGGCCCGGTACAGCGAATCCAGATAGTCCCCGCCGGCGTTTACCCCCAGCCGGCGTGCCGTTTTCAAAGCCGTCCGGGATTGCCGGGCCATGACCCGGGCCACGGACTCGTCCTTCCTGGCATAAACGGCTACCGCCAAAGCCACCAGGTAAAAAATACCCGGCAGGCCGATCAGCAGAAGATATTGCGTCACCGATACCGGCGGCCGATCCGCTATGGCGGACAAATCTTTTTTCAAGGGGAAAAGATCTTTGCCGGTAAAGCGGACGCTTTCTTTACGGATATTCGATGTTTCGGCCTTTCCCTCCTGTTTTCCGGCGGCAAAAAGGTTCACTTCGCTTTCCTTTGAAGCCGGGGCTACCGTTACCGCGAGCGGTTCCGATTGTACCGTAACATACTGCTCCCGCTCCACGTCAAAATAGGTCAGAGAAAAGGGCCCCAGTTGATATTCTCCCTGCCGCAGGGGAACCAGGGCGGCGGAAAAGCGTTTATGGCCGGAGATGCCGGCTGCGCTGACGGCGACCTCTTCCACCGGATCTTCCTGATAAATCTTGAAGGCCTCTTCCGGCAAGGCCAGTTGGGGCAGGGTCGCGTCCCGGATATTCCCCTGCCCCTTCACCGTCATGGTCAAATTGGCCGAACCGCCCACGGTAAGGGCGGTCTCATCGATATCCACCTGCAGATCAAAGGTTCCCACCAGACCGGAAAACCGCCCCGGGCCGGAAAATTTCGGTAAAGGCACCACGGTCACTTCCGCTGCTTCCGCCCGCACCAGTTTTGAAACCGGCTGCACGGGATTGAAAAAGGCGTCAAAGGGAGATCGGCCCGCGGACCGGTCCCGCCGGACAACCTGGCATTCAATGGTCGCCGGCCCCGCCGCCAAGGTTCCGGTTTTCTCCGGGGTCAACACATAGACCACCTCCACCACCTCATAGCGGCGGCCGGAAATGGTCGTCGTATAAGTCCGGTTTTCCTCCAGCTGTTCCACGGCAAAACCTTCAAAAACCGGGGCTTTCTGAAAAGCCCGGCCGGTGACCGGCACCGCATTGTAAATCCGCAACCGGGCAATAAACTGCTGGCCCAGACAAACCTGCTTTTCCGACAAAGACATGCGGGCAAAAAGATCGGAGGAACGCCCGGCGTTCTGCTCCCCTCCATCGCGCGCCACCTGTATGGCCAGCATTTCCGTGTACAGGGTCCGGCCGTCAATGTCCACCGGCAGCGGCGGGATCAACAGGCGACCGGTTTTTTTCGGCATAAGGGTATAGGTATAGTTCACCCTTTTGGACATCTGCCCGTTTACAATGGAAATATTCTGAGAAGTGCCCCGGGAAACCACCTCAAAATCCCGGATTCCGGAAACATTCACCGCCCCCTGCGCTCCGCTGATCTCAACCGTCAACCGCAGCGATTCTCCCGGCGCCACTTCACTTCTGTCAACCGTGGCCCGCACCTCCGGCTCGGCCGCCAGACAGGTGGCCGCCCAAAAAAGTGCGGCCGCTATCAGTATCAGTCGTTTCATGGTCACCAGTCTTTTTCCACCCGTTTTTCGCGATACATTGGCATCATGGCGGCCCCGGGCCGGTCCTGCAGGCGCTGCAATTCTTTCTCTCCCGGAACGGCGTGCTGCCGGGCGCCCGTGCCCGCTTCGGGTTCCTCAGCACCAGCAGTTCCGGACGCCTGCTGTCTGTCTCCGCTCTCCGGCGTATTTCGAGTGGGTGCTTTTTGCGCTCCGGGCGATTTTTCTTCCTCCCGCTTCGGCTGCTGCCCCGGTTCTGTTTGCGATCCCTGCTTTTGCCGGTCTCCGGAGGACTGCTGTTCCTGCCGTTCGCGGTCTGATTGTTCCTGCTGCTGTCCGCTGCTCTCCCCGCTCTCTCCCTTCTGCGGCTCCGACTGCTCATTGTCCTTCGAAGATTCTTTTTGATTCTGCTGCTTGCGGTTTTCTGTTTGCTGCTGTTCTTCCTTTTTTTTCTGGGCCAGAGTCAGATTTTCCCGGGCCTGGGTATCCTCGGGATTTATTTCCAACGCCTGCTCATAGGAATCGATGGCTCCCGCATAATCGCCCTGCCGGAAGCGGGTATTGCCCAGATTATACAACAAGTCCTCTTTCAAAGAAGGATTTTCCGCTGTCAGCGAAAGGCCCTTCCGAAAATTTTTTTCCGCCGCCGCATAATCGCCGGTTTTATAATAGGCATCCCCGATATTGTGATACAGCTGAGGGTCCTCCGGCGCTTTCAGCTGGGCGTCGATAAAATGCTTTAAAGCCGCCTCGTAATTTTCCTTTTCATAAGCCGTTCTTCCCTGCTGCACATCGCTGTATACGTTACCCGCCCGGGCCGTTTCCGCGCCTCCCAGAACACACAGGGCCGCCAGAACCAGTACCACCGGCTTGCGGGCGCCAAGCAGCATCTCTGCAATCAGACACAGCAAAGCCAGGGCCAGAAACCACTGATAGCGGTTTTCCCAAACCCGCCGGCGGCCACTTTCCAGGGTCTGCTTTTCCATAGTCTTCTGCACCTGCTGATGATAAATGGCATCCAGATCCATATCCCCGGCTACTGACCGCACATAGGCCCCTCCCGTCAAGCCGGCCATTTCCCGTAGCGTCTTTTCGTCCAGGCTGGTGAGAACGATCTTGCCGCCGGCATCTTTTTGAAAGCTCCCCTTTTCCCCGGGGACCGGCACGCCCTGTTCACCCCCGACACCGATACAGAACAGGGCAATGTCTTTTCCCGCGGCCTGTCGCGCGGCTTCCAGGGGATCGGCGCCGGTGGTACTTTCTCCATCGGTAATCAGAATAACGGCTTTATCGGAAAGACTTTGCGGATCAAACGCCGACATGGCGGTTTTCACCGCAGCCGCCAGATTGGTGCCACCCACCGGCAGAAAATCCGGAGAGAGCGTTTTCAAAAAAACATGAAAAGCGCTGTAATCCTGGGTCAGCGGACACTGCAGAAAGGCCTCCCCGGCAAACGCCACCAGGCCGATGCGGTCGCCGGAAAGCATTTCCAACAGATCGATAATTTCGCGTTTGGCCCGTTCCAGACGGGTCGGCGCAATATCGGCGGCCAGCATGCTCCGGGAGCAGTCCAGGGCCACCACCAGATCCACCCCGCGCTGTTTAACCGTTTCCCAGCGATAGCCGTACTGCGGCCCGGACAGGGCAAAAACAACCGCCACGAAAGCGATCGCGCCCAACCCCCCCCGGAGATACCGTCGGCGTGTGCTGACCGTCCGGGTCAACCGTTCATATCCCGGAGTGTCGGCGGCATACCGGCACAATATTTTTTTCCGCCGGGCGGCCCCGAAAAAAACCAACAACAGCAGCCCCGCCGCCACCCAGACGAAAAAAAGCATATAAGGACTGGCAAATCTCATGGCACCTCCAGATACCGTGTGTTCTCCGCCAGCACCCGCAACAGGAGAAGCACCAGGATCACGGCCGCCAGATAGCCGTATAAATCCTTATAATTGGCGTACACATCCACCTTGACCTCGGTTTTTTCCATCTGATCAATCCGGTCGTATATCCCTTGCAGGGCTTCGGTGTTATCCGCCCGGAAATACAGCCCGCCGGTGGTTTCCGCGATTTTCTTCAGCAGGACTTCGTCCATGGTCACCCGGCGATATACATACCGTTTTCCCAGCAGCGGATGTTCCACCAGAAACGGAGCTTCCCCCTCCGAGCCCACCCCGATGGTGTAAACCTTTACCCCCCGCTTCTGGGCGATTTCCGCAGCCGCTTCCGGGGACATTTCGCCGGCATTGCTTTCCCCGTCGGTCAGCAGAATAATGACATTGGCTTTGCTTTCAATGTCTTCCAGGCGCTTCAGGGATATGCCGATGGCGTCGCCGAGGGCGGTGCTGTTGCCGGCCGCCCCGATGCGCAAGCGATCGAGAACAAAGGCGATGGTGCCGTAATCCCGGGTAAGCGGCACCTGGGTAAAGGCATTGGTTCCGAAGACCACCAGCCCGATCCGGTCGCCCCGGCGCTGGCCGATAAACCGGGACACCACCCCTTTGACCGCCTCCAGCCGATTGACGATTTCTCCCTCCTGTTTAAAATCCAGGGCCTCCATGCTGCCGGAAACATCCACCGCCAGCACAATGTTGATCCCTTGAGTAATGGTTTCCACCCGCTGCGTTCCCCACTGGGGGCGGGCCAGGGCCACCGCCAGGAAAGCCAGCGCAAGATAAGCGGAAAACGGCAAAAGCCAGCGGGTCCGGTGCCAGAAGGAACGGGGTACGCCGGCGCTTTCCCCGTTGGCAGGCTCGGCCCGGGAAAGCGCCAGGGCCGGATGCAGCCGTTTCCGGCGGCGGTAATACATAATCGCCGGGATAAGCAGTAACAGCAGCAGAAACCAGGGATCGGCCAACCGAAACATGTCTTTCTCTCAATCGTTATTGTCTACAGCCGCCTCCGGTGCGGCGGTCCTGTCCACCAGGCTTTCCACCAACTGCCGATGCTGGGCCATGGTACCGGAATCACACCCGGCCCGGGCGAACTTCACCTGATCGGCAAAAAGCAGAAAGGACTTGATATCGGAAAACAGGGCTTTGTCCAGCTGCAGTCCGACCAGCCGGGGCAGCAGTTCCTCGGTGGTCATTTCCGGTGCGTCAACGGAAAAACGCCGCTGCAGATAGCGCCGGAAAAGGGCCGACAATTGGAAATAATAATCTGCGGGCGCCAGGCCGGTCGCCGCCGCCAGTTCCGCCAGACCCCTCCGGGCTTCCTCTTCGGGTGCCTCATAAACGGTCGCCGCGATTTCCGGGGCCGGGCCGCTCCACCGGGCCCGCCATTTGCGTATCAGAAAAATCAGTCCCAGCAGGACAAACAATGCCCCCGCGACGCCGGCCAGCCAATAATACAGCGCAGGGTTGATGCCCACCTGCACCGGATGGCGGATATCATGAATATCCGTCCGGGGCTGTTGCGCCCCCGGACCGGAAGTGACGGTCCTACCGGGAGAAGCCGCGGGAGAAGACACAGACGGCGTCGGTGGTGCCGCCAGCCCCTTCCCGGACAGGCCCCAGGCCAGTATTGCCAGCATCGCCAGTATATAAAGGGCCCCGCCTTTCATTCTAATGCATCCTCCGTTCCCGGTAACGAAAATACCGGGACAGGGCGTTGGCCACATGAGTCTCACTGGCGGCGGATTCTTCCGCGGAAATCCGGATGCAGTCAATGTTGCAGTTTTTCAGCATGGCCAGAATATCCGCCTGCTGCTTTTCCCGACTGCTTTCATAGGCCCGCCGGACGGCGGCGGAAGAGGCGTCTGCCAGAAAAATCCCGCCCGTCTCCAGGTCCCGCTGCCGCACCAGCCCTCCCGGCGGCAGCCGGTAATCCCCGCTGTCGGTCACGTACACCCCGATCAATTCGTGCTTGCGGGCCACCGTACGCAGGGCCTGCGCACTGGCGGCGGAAAAAAAATCGGAAATGAGAAAGGCGATGGTCTTTTTGGAATAGACGCTGCCCAGATAGTCCAGGGCGCAGCGGATATCCGTGCCGGTACGCACCGGGCGATAACTGAATATTTCCCGGATGACCCGCCAGATGTGGGCGGTTCCCTTCTGGGGCGGAATGTATTTTTCCACCCGGTCGGTAAAAAAAATGGCGCCCACCCGATCATTGTTCCGAATGGCGTTAAAAGCCAGGATGGCCGCCATTTCCGCGGCCGCGTCCTTTTTCCGGACCGCGGAAGTTCCGAATCCCATGGAGCCGCTCAGGTCAATCAGCAGCATCAGCACCTGTTCCCGCTCCTCCCGGTAAAGCTTGACAAAGGGGCGTCCCATGCGGGCGGAAACATTCCAGTCAATGCTTTTGACATCGTCCCCGAAGGTATATTCCCGCACCTCCTCGAACTCGATGCCGCTGCCGCGGAAAACGGAACGATAATTGCCGGCCATGATGGTATTTACCATCCGCCCGCTTTTGACATGAACTTTTTTAATTTTTTTTATGATTTCCGAAGAAAGCATGCCGACCCCGACTGTCTGCCATACACATGTCCGGCCCCGATATTTCTTGAAATACAGGGGCTAGGGGACTTCCACACAGTCAAACACCTGTTCGATAATCTGATCGGTGGTAACGTCCTCGGCTTCGGCCTCGTAACTCAGAATAATCCGGTGGCGCAAAACATTCGGGGCAATGGACTTAATATCCTGGGGGGTGGTGTAGGCCCTGCCCTGGAGAAGAGCGTAGGCCCGCGCCACCAGACTGAGATAAATGGTCGCCCGGGGGGAAGCCCCGTATTGGATATAGGAGGCCAGATCCGCCGCCAGACCGCCGGGATTGCGGGTGGCAAAAACCAGGTCCACAATATAATCCCGAAGCTTTTCCTCCATATAGATTTCCCGGACCAGACGGGACAGCCGCTCCAGGGTTTCCGGAGAGATCACCCGTTCCACCGCCACATCCGCCGCAAAGCCCACCCGGCGCATGATCTCCTTTTCTTCCTCCTTGCTGGAATAGTTCACCAGCAATTTCAGCATGAACCGGTCCACCTGGGCTTCCGGCAGGGGATAGGTACCTTCCTGTTCAATGGGGTTCTGGGTAGCCAGCACCAGAAAAGGGTCGGGCAGGGGAAAGGTTTCGTTGCCGATGGTCACCTGGCGCTCCTGCATGGCCTCCAGCAGGGCGGACTGCACCTTGGAAGGTGCCCGATTGATCTCGTCCGCCAGAATAATATGATGAAAAACCGGTCCTTTTTTGACTTTGAATTCCCCGGTTTTGGGAAGATACACCTCGGTGCCCACCAGATCCGCCGGAAGCAGATCCGGAGTGAACTGAATCCGTTTAAAGGAAGCGTCCACCGTATCCGCCAGGGCCTTGACGGCACTGGTCTTGGCCAGTCCCGGCACGCCTTCAATCAGGATATGGCCCTTGGTCAACAACCCGATTAAAAGGCCGTCAACCAAATCCTGCTGACCGACCACCACTTTTCCGATTTCCTTGCGGATACTGCTGATGTCCGCATGGGCCGCCTCCACCTGCTGCTTTAATTCTTCCACTGTCACCATGCCTCCCGAATCAAGAAAAGCTGTCAGCGGTTTACCTTTGGCGATTCGCGTTCCGGTTTTTATCGCTCGCTTACCTGCCCGTGACCGCCACCATAAAATAAAAATCTTATTATTTCAATTATTTAAAAACTGCATCCCATGCCTGTAAAAAAATAAGTCCGAATTCCGCCGGTGTCAAGGCCGGGTAACGCCCCGAAAAAATCACCGCGCGAAGTAAAAACTACAACCACTCCCGCAAAAGGGCCAGCGTTTCCCGCGGCTTTTCCATGGGGATCAAATGCCCGGCCCCCCGAAGTTGCCGATAGGCCCCCTGGGAAAATTTTCGGGCAAGGTCTTCATAATCAATAAATCCTTTGTTTTCGGTAAGTTCTCCCTCGACCACCAGCACCGGAAGAGACAGTTGCGGAATCAGAGACCAGGGGTCCCGGGCATCACAGCCCATAAACAATGAGGCTTCCTCCCGCGGGGAACAGGTCAGCGTAACCCCGCCATCAGCGGTGGTCCGCAACCCGTATTGGAGATATAATTCCAGCACCTCCAAGTCCCAGCGGGCAAACAGGGGCCGGGAAAGAAAATAATCGCGGGCGGCGGCGCGGTCCGGCCAGTGATTTCCCCGTTTCAACGCCTTGGCCGCCAGATGATGCTGCTCCACGGTCATTTTGACAGTATACAGTTCCCGGGGCATGAAGATGGGTTCCAGCAGAACCATCCGGGTCGCGGACAGCGGATAACAGGCCTGCGCCAGCGCCGCTACCACCCCGCCCATGGAATGGCCCGCCACTACGGGACGGGTGATCTCCAGAGCCTGCACCAGGGCGCTGACTTCCCGGGCCAGGCGCAGCCAGCTGGTTCCCCCCTGTACCGGATCATCCGCCGGGCGGGGGGCCAGCCAGGGAACGACCACATCACTCTTATCCGTCAATTCCCGGGCAACGGGATGCCACAACCAGGGCAGAAAGCCGGTGGCATGCAGAAGAACTACCGCCGGGCCGGCGGCCCCGGCGGCAGCCGGATAATGCAGGTAAGAAATGTCTCCGGCGCCCGTCTTGCGGGTATGCAGCGGCGGTAGCTGCTTCTTGACAGTCATAGCGGATTAAAACCAGCGATCATGAAAAAACATCCGGAAAATCCCCCGCTCATCATCATAAAGACCATTATCCCGCATGGTTTTAGCCATTTTCCCCACCCACAGGGCGACAATGCCGGCAATCATGACCAGACTGGCCACCAGGGCGACCAGTATCTGCGGAAAAGCAATAATCAGCAGGGCGGCCCCGATCAAAATCATGCCCGGCAGATAATATTTGAAAGAATCCATAATTGTCTCCTTTAAAAAATCCTCGTTTGGAGATAATTGTAAGCACTGCAGCCGGATAGTCAACCTTGAACCGTTTCACTTACGACGCTGCCGCAAACAGCCGCGCCCTTTCCAGACTTTGCGGCAGATCATCCCGCCCTCCCCTGACCGCGATAAAATTCGCCCGTCGGCCGGGCAGAAGTGTTCCCAGCTCCGGCAAGCGCAAAAGTTCGGCACCGTTGGCGGTAGCACATTGAATGGCCTTCTCCACGGAATAACCGGCCTGCCGCAGAAAACCCAGCTCCTGGAAAACGCCCCGCCCGTGGGCCACCCCCGGGCTGCCGGCGTCCGTCCCCAACGCAATCCGTGTTCCCGTTTCCCGGGCCCAAGCCATCTGCTGCAACTGATCTTCCAGATTCCGGAGGGCGACTTCTCCGCCTTCCCGGCCCAGTTTCCCGAGGGCGCTCATGGTACCGGCGGTGGGCACCCAGAAAACGCCCTTTTCCGCCATTCGTTCCAGATTCTCCCGCCCCATGAAAAATCCGTGTTCAATGGAATTAACACCGGCCTCTATCGCCTCCCGCACCGGTACTTCCCCATTGGCGTGTACCATTACCGGCCGGAAATTTTTCCGGGCCAGCCGCACAATGGTCCGCAACGTCTCCGACGAAAACTGGGGTGGAGTCGACCGCTTGAATACCGTTAAACTGTTTACACCCGAATTGATCAGCTTGACCTGATTCGTTCCGGCCATCTGCGCTTCCACCAAACGGAGCGCCCCTCTATCGGGTAACGGCTCTCCCCCCACAATGCGACCGTACCGTCCGGGCTTATACCACGCCCGACCGGCGGTCATCATTTGAAAACAAGGGGCCTGTTTCCCGAGGAAAAATTCTTTATACCGGACGGCATATGCGCCGGGATCGCCGCCGTCCCGAACAGCCAAAACCCCAGCGGCCAGGGTTTTCTCCATATGCCGGGTCATCAGCGGCTGCAACTGTGCAAACCCGGTCTTTAACTGGCGTCGCCGCTCTTCGCCGTCCAGCTCCGGAGACATAAACAGATGGACGTGGCAATCAATCAAAGCGGGCAAAACCGTATATGCGGAAAGATCGATCAGCGGGGAATCCCCCGAGGTAAGGGCCGCAGCGGGAAATGTATCCCCGGAAACCGAATGGATAATGCCGTCCCGGATACCCAGAAACACGTTGGTCCGGGCCGGCGCGCCGGTACCGTCAATCAGCTCCCCGGCTTTGATCATAGCGTTATCGAGCCTATCCCAGCGGCGGGTCACGGGGCCAGCTCCAGTATATGGCGCCGCAGAATTTCCAGGGCGGCAAAGGCAAAAATCCGCTTATTCATGGCCCGGTTCTGAAAGGAAAGATGCAGGGTACGGGCCGCCACCGTTTCCGGGGTTGCCAGACCGAGGCAGATCGTGCCTACTGGTTTGCCCCCGGTACCGCCGCCCGGGCCGACAATGCCGCTGGTAGCCAGCCCATAGGTGGCGCCGGTCAATTCCCGCACTCGCCGGGCCATGGCCCCGGCGGTCTCCTCGGAGACCGCACCCCGGCTGGCAAGAACCGCTGTGGGTACCCCCAGAATATCCGTCTTGGCCTGATTGGCATAGGTTACCCCGGAAAACAGGAAATAATCGGAACTTCCGGGAACACTGGTCAACAGATCCGCCACCAGCCCGCCGGTACAGCTCTCCGCCACACTGACGGTAGCGCCGGCAGCGGCCAACAGTCGCCCCACCTCGGCTTCCAGGGAAAGTCCCGACAGGGAGAAAAGGCAATCCCCAATGGTCTTTTGCACCCAGCCGGCAGCTTCCACCACCACTGCCGCGGCGCTTTCCGGATCAGGCTGGCGGGTGGACAGGGTGATATAAATTTCCGGAAACTGAACCCGGATACCGTAACGGACCTCGGGGAAACCCTCCGGCAGCGCCATCAGCAGGCGCCCCACCTCGGATTCCGGCAGGCCAAAAACCGACAGCCGCCGCACCGCGCTGACTGGCCGCGGCGCTCCTTCAATGGATTCCAGTTGCGCCAGAACCGTCCCGGTCAGCATGGCCTCCATTTCATGGGGCACCCCCGGCAAAACAAACACCCGGCACCGGCCTATGGTCAGGGCCATTCCCGGCGCGGTTCCCACCGGATTGGCCAGACAGTCCGCCCCCGCCGGCAATAAAGCTTGTTTATCGTCGGCCGACCGCATCTCCAGTCCGCGGGAAGCAAAAAAGGCTTCTATGGACTTTTGCGCTTCGGCGCAGAACGCCAGCGATACGCCGGCGGCGCGGGCCACTGCTGCGGCGGTGACATCGTCGCCGGTAGGCCCCAGTCCGCCGGTAATCACCAGAACATCCGCCCGCCGAACGCTTTCCGTTACCGCCGCCGAGATATCGACCGTATCATCACCCACACAAATATGGCGCTTGACTTCCACCCCGGCGGCTTCCAGCGTCTCCGCGATAAAGGCGGCGTTACTGTCCACTACTGCGCCGGCCAAAACCTCGTTTCCTGTGGAAAGAATTTCTGCAATCATGAAGCGTCCTTACCTCAAAAAGGGAGAACCCGACAGACAATCACCAAAAAATTTACGCCAACTCGAGAGTTGGCGCAAGAGGAATTTGGGCTTATAAATACGGAGTCCGCGGTTTTTACTCAGACGTTTTCCAGCAACCATCCTTGCAGGGTTCGTCCTTCCGGAATCTTCAAGCGCAGTTGATAAGTTCCCTCTCCCGGCTGCCAATGGACTTGAAAGCCGAGCTTTCTCCCCAGGGCAAGCATTTTGGTATTACCCGGCAGCACTTCTCCGGAAACGCTCCGGATATTGTAAAGCTGGGAAAAGGCCAAACACCGTCTTAAAAGCGCTGCCCCCACGCCGCGACCATGCCATTGATCCCCGACCAGTATGGCGAATTCAGCGGTTTCTCCGTCCGGACCGGTTATGACCCGCGCCATGCCGATCATTTTCTCCGTGGTTTCCGGTTCCAGAATAGCCACCAGCGCAATTTCCCGGTCATAATCAATCTGCGTAAAACGGGCCAGCATATGCTGCGGAAGGATCTTTAACGGAGAAAAAAAGCGGTAATAAATGCTCTGAGCGGAAAGCGTCTGGAACAGGTCCCGAACCAGCGGCGCATCTTCCGGTCGAACCGGGCGAAGGAGTATTTGCCCCACGTCCGGCAGAACAACCAGAGACTCCAGCTGATTGGGATAGGGACTGACAACCAGATGCCAGGGGGCGGCCCGGAGGGCAGGTTTGATTCGGGCCCGCACATCGGCCACCACGGCTTTTCCTTCGACAATAAAGACCGGATTCATGTCCACCGACTCAATTTCAGCGAAATCCGCGACCAGCTGGGACAGTCGCCCCATGATTTCCTCCAGACCGGTTGGATCGTCTTCCGGGCTCGAAAAATTCCGTACCAAAGAACGGTAATCCGGCATACGCTCCATCAGGCGGCGCGTCAGCAGGCGGTTGAGGGGCGGCAGGGCTACCACGCGATCCCGGCTGTCGGATGAACCGCAATACAAAACCGGTCCGAAATGCGTATCTGTCTTGACGCCGAGGCAAAATGTTCTCTGGGGTTTAACCGGTGCTTTTTTAATCGTAAGACCGATAACGGCCGCCTCCGGATGGTTCGTTCGACAGTCGGCAATAAGCCGTTGAAAAACGACTCGGACCTCAGCGGCCTCACCGGCTGTGGCTGTAAAAGCGTCCTTGCCTGCCCGGTTTACAACTTCCGGAGCACTGATTTTCATAATCACCGGATAACCGGTTTTCTCTGCAGCAGCGACCGCACTGTCTTCATCGGCCACAACTGTTGCTGCGGTCACCGGCAGTCCATAAGCCTGTAGCAGTTTTTTGGACTCCACTTCCGTCAGTCCCCCGCCTTCACGCTCCAAGCCGGTCTGGACCAGCGAATAAGCGGCCGCCTTATCCGGTTTCCACCGGCGGGGCAAAGCGGAAGGGACCTGTTGCAAAATCTCCCGGTTTCGACAGTATTGATAAAGGCTGGCCAGAACCTGAACCGCCCGTTCCGGACGATCATAAACCCGCCCCCCGGCCTCCCGCAATATATTCGCCCCTCCGGCAGGAGGCCGGGTATCCACCCAGGCGGTCACCACCGGCAGACGCGGTCCGACCAGCAGATCTCTCAGCTTGGCAGCGACTTCCTCCGGCTGATTCAGGGAGGAGGGCCACAGAAGCAGAAGGATCCCATCCACCTCCGCAGCGGCGAGGAGGACGGACAGGGTTTGCTGGTATACCTCCGCTGAACATCGGGCCGGCATATCCATCGGATGGAAGGATTCGGAAGCAGCCGGAAAAATCTGCTGCAATCGTTGCCGGGTTTCCCGGCTGAGAGAGGCCGTCTCCAGATCACACCTCCGCATCATCGCCACCGCCCGGTTCACCAGTTTTCCGGCATTGCTGACAATCGCCACCGCTCGACCGCACATAGGGGGATGGCTGGGGAAAACCGCCGCGCAATCGAGCAGTTCCGGAAAGGTTTTGACCTGAAAAATCCCCGCCCGCTGGAAGGCGGCCTCATAAACCGCCTCCCCCTTATCCGGCACCCTGTCGGCATGACCGTTTTGGGATTGACCGGCCGGCATCACAATTACCGGCTTTATCCGGGACACGGCCCGGGCGGCGCTCATGAAATTCCGGCAGCGGGTTAAATGCTCCAGATGCAGCGCAATACTGCTGACCGCCGGCTGACCGCCGAGATAATCAATAATATCGCCAAAATCCACATCCAGCATGGCCCCCAGGCTGAGACAGTAACCAAACCCGATTCCTTCCCGGTCGGCATATGCAAACACTTCCGGATCCAGAGCGACATTTTGCGAGACAAAAGCCATTTTTCCCGGAACCGGGCGGGCAGCGCCGAATCCGGCTTGAAGAAAAGATTGTGCACAGAACAGGCCCCGGCTGCCGGGACCGATAAGACGAAAGTTGCCGGGACGGGCCGCCTGTTTAATTTTTTCGACCAGGTCCGTCCGCGCTGCAGCAACCGACTGATCTTCCGTACCGAGCAGCAAAGCACCGCCACATCCCATGACCGCACACTGATTTATGGTTGGAAGGGCTTCCCGTAGGGACACGGCGAAAATAACCAGATCCGGCGGCGGGGAAATCTGCGCAATGGACTTCCAGACCTTTTTTCCCCCGATTGTTCTGTGGCGGGGGTGCACGGGATAAATCGCGCCCTTGTAACCTGCTTGCAGCAAATTCCGCATTATACCGAAACCGGGGGAATCTTCTTTGCTGCCGGCACCGATTACCGCAATCGATTCCGGGGACAGCATTTTCTCCAGATTATGAATGCCCATAGACAAGCTCTCTTTCGCCGGACGGCTCAAACAATCCAGAGGGAAAGCTCCCGTCCGCTGTAGATGACTTTCTGGCAGACCTGCCCCATACTTTCATCTTGCTGCCGGGATAGTCCTCGTCTGCCAAGGGCCACAGTACTCATTCCCCGGGAAACGGCTTCCTGAACTATCGTATTGGCCCGGCTCGGTGTGCCTGCAATAATTTCTTCCGAAATATTGTCCGGCTGAATCCCCGCATTGATAAAAAGGGCCGTCAGTTTCGCAAATGTCTGGCGCATGCGCTTCTTATGGCCGTCAAGCATTTCCGAAGGCATAATACTAAGCTTATGGGATCGGATCACATGCAGCAAAAATACGGAACACCCCGCTTCTCCCGCCAGTTCACAGACAAACCGCGCCGCCTGGAAAGAGGCGAGGGAGCCGTCCACGGCCAGTAAGACTTTTGGAGTTGGAGGACTTTTGCCGGCCAGAATAACAGGGGTACGGGAAAGACCAGCCAGCACTTTACCGGCCACACTGCCGACAACAATCCCCTTTACGCGTCCCCGGCCACGTCGCTGTAAAACCACGGCATCATAATCCCGTTTCGCTTCTCTCAGGATATCCTGCGGCTCGCCCTGTTTTTCCTTCTGCAAAAAAACACGGACACGCTCCGGATGAAATCCGGCCCCAATCAGATCCGTTCTGGCTTGCTCCATGAAAGCATGTAACCGATCGATTTCATTTGTTCCCCAATCCGAGAAAGGTCTTGACAGGGCCGAAGCGTGAAAAGGAATATCCAGGTCGCGGCAGAACTGCGGCATTTCATTATAAACCTGGTATAAAACCACCTCTCTGTCATGGAAAAAAGGCAGTTTGACGAGATAGGCCAAGGTCTGCCGGGAACGTTCCGACCCGTCAAGGAGTACCAATATTTTTCGAACTTGATTCATTTCGACCCCTATATGGCATTCTCCCCGCTGAAAACCCCTTTGATCACCAGACAAACATGCTTTTCCGGGGTCAGAAAAAAATATCTGCAATTTTTGCAGAAGCAGAGGCGGTGCCCTTATTGCTATAAAAATGGCAGGGAGAATCGAAAACACATATCAAGCACCGGCTGCTTTTACCACCGCTTCACCAAACTTAAGAACATAGGCCCGATAAACCAGCTCAGCGGCATCATGGGCTTCGGTGAGATAATCCCGGTTGATGACCAGGTCAAATTCATAGGGAGAGGCATCTTTTTTCCCGAAATTCTTTCGAAAAAATTCCCGTTGAAATTTGTCTTCCTCATCCAGCTTGACCAAAGCTTCTTTGACACTGATATTGAGAATATCGGCCACTCTTTTGGCTCTATGCTCCCGGGAACTGATAAAACGGACCGCCAGAACATTCTCGCGGGGAAGGATCAAGTGGGTGGCCCGGCCGACAAAAATCGTCGGGCCGGTTTCCGCGATCTGCAGAACCCCATCAACCAGGTGACGCATGTAATCTCCCATGGTAAAAGATTTTTCCCCAAACAGCAGGGAGACAAAATTATTGATAATGCCCGGATACCGCTCATCAAAATCATCCAGCGTATTTGTTCTAACCGAACGCTGCTCGGCGATATGCTCAATAATCTGGCGGTCCACTACCTTATGGCCGATTTTTTCCGCCAGTAAATCGGCGATCTCCAGCGCACCCACGCCGATTTTCCGGGAAAAGCTGATGTAATGAGAATTATGAATATGCTCTTCCGCCTCCTGTTTTCTTTTCATGGTCTGCTTTCTCATCTCCCATTCCCGAATGCACTGGTCCGCCATAGCGGCCGCGTTCATTCTTTTCTTGGTATACATTCCGGGGACATATGGGGTGTGACGAATTCCGGTCATGGTCTTTCTCCTGAATTGGATACAAAAAAATTACAGTAAAACCGCGCCTCTTCAGGAGGCCGGCCGACTCTGCTGTTCCGTTTTTCCGGCACCAAGTACCAGCTCATAAGTATCCGATCCGGACACCCTCTGAACAGAGAAGCCCAGTTTCCGCCCCAGGGCCAGCATCTTGGTATTGTCGGCCAAAACCGAACCCTTGATTTTATCAAAATTGTACTGCTCGGATATTTTCAGACACCGTTTCAACAAAGCGGCACCAATCCCCTTTCCATGCCATTCATCCGCTACCAGAACGGCAAACTCTGCCTGCTTCTGATTATGTTCCGGAATAACCCGGGCGACCCCAAACAACCTCTCTCTGTCGGCATCCTGCCGGACAGCAACGAAAGCAATTTCCCGGTCATAATCAATCTGCGTAAAACGCGCCAGCATATGATGCGGCAAGCGTTTCAAGGGCGAAAAAAACCGGTAGTAAATACTCTGCGGGGATAAGGCCCTGAAAAGCTCCTCGATCAAAGGTGCATCTTCCGGACGTATCGGCCGGATCAGCAGTTCGCCGACTTCATCCAGCTGTATCCATTGTTCATAATGATTGGGATAAGGGCTGATAACCAAATGAAGCGGGGCCGCTTTTTCCGGAGATTTCACGATCACCCGGGCATCCAGGGCCACCACCGCCTGATCAACGATAACCAGGGGATTGATATCAATCGCCGCGATCTGGGAAAAATCGCAAACAAGATGGGACAAACGAATGATCAGTTCTTCCAGCTGCGATAAATCCGCCGGGGGACGACCACGATATCCTTTCAGAATATTATAGATTTTTGTCTCTTCCATCATACGGCGGGCCAGAAGCCGGTTCACCGGGGGCAACCCCAGCGCCTTATCCTGAAATATTTCGGTGAATACGCCGCCCATGCCGAACAACAGAACCGGACCGAATCCTTGTCGGTTTTTGCACCGGCAATCAGTTCATAATCCGGGGCGGGAAGCATTTTCTGAATGGTCACCCCGTTGATTGCGGCCCGGCAATTATAAGACCGGCAATTATCGATTACAGCCCCAAAAGCCCGGCGAACTTTTTCGGCGGAATCCAGGTTCAGAATGACCCCGCCGGCATCGGATTTGTGAACCACATCCGGAGAATAGATTTTCATTACCACGGGGTACCCGATTTGTTCCGCCAGGGCTGCCGCTTCTTTGGCATCTTTCGCCGGCACTGTCCGGTTCACGGTGATACCATAAGCCTGTAATAGCTGCTTGGACTCAACTTCGTTCAAAATCCCCGTGGGACGCCGCAATCCCTCCTGAATCAGCCCATCAGCGGTGTCCTTTTCAAAATTCAATTGGCGGGGAAGCGCCGGGGGAATTTCCTGAAGCATCTCCACGGTTCGGGTGTAGGTATACAGATCCATAAACGCCCGAATGGCCCGTTCGGGCGTATCAAAGGTACTGATACCGGCACGATTGAAAATATCCCGGCCGGCTTCTACCACCTCTCCTCCCATCCAGGCAGTAAATATGGGGAAATTTTTCCCGCGAACCGTTTCCACCAGCGTTTCCGCCACGACGGTCGGCTGCGACATGGCCTGCGGCGCAAACATTATCAGCAAACCGTTTACTTCCGGGGCCTGCATTAAAATGCGGGTAACCTCCCGGTAGCGTTCCGGAGAAGCGTCCCCCAGAATATCTACCGGATTGGACCGGCTCCAGTGAGAGGGCAACACCCCGTCCAGAAGTTGCAACGTTTCCGGTTTTAATGCAACCGGCTCCAGACCGTAATCAACCATGGAATCGGCGGCCATAACCCCTGGTCCGCCGGAATTGGTGATAATGGCCAGACCGGGTCCCAGGGTCTTGGGTTGTTTGGCCAGCAGTTCCGCACAATCAAACAACTCCTGAAAGGTCTTTACCCGCACCACACCCGCCCGTTTCAGGGCCGCATCATAAACTGCGTCTTCACTGGCCAGAGCACCGGTATGGGAAGCAGCAGCCAGCGAGCCGGCCCTGGTGCGGCCTGCTTTCAGAGCGATGATCGGCTTAACCCGGGAAACCGCCCGGGCGGCACTCATAAAATTCCTGATATGCGTCAGATTTTCAACATACATGACAATACTGCTGACTTCCGGATCTCCTCCCAGGTAATCGATGATATCCCCGAAATCCACATCCAGCATGGACCCCAGGCTGATAAAATAGCTGAAACCGATATGCTCTTTCAGAGAAAAGTCCAGAATGGCGGTACAGATGGCACCACTTTGAGAAACAAAGGCCATTTTCCCCTTTTTCGGCATCTGGCTGGCAAAACTGGCGTTCAGCGAAACACCGACGGACATGACACCCAGACAGTTCGGTCCCACAATGCGAAACCGGTCGTCCCGGGCGGCCTGCTGAATCTCTCTTTCAATGGCAGCCCCTGCCGCCCCTGTTTCCTTGCCACCGGCGGAAATAATGACCGCCCCCCCGCACCCCATTTCCCGGCACTGGCGCACAATCTCCGGTACCGTCTTAATCGGGGTGGCGATAACCACCAGGTCGACGGCCTGAGGCAAACGGTCGAGGGATTTATACACTTTCCGTTTCCATAACTTGCGATATTGGGGATGAACGGGATATATCTCACCCGTAAAATCGTGCATCACCAGATTCCGCATAACCGCCGTACCGATGCTGTCCTCCTTCTCACTGGCCCCCACGACAGCCACCGTGGCCGGGTTTAATATTTTCTCCAGATTGTGAACACTCATGATGATTTTATCCCGTTCTCCCCGCGGCTAAATAACCCAGACGGTAAAATCCCGGGCGCTTTGAATGATCTTGTAACAAACCCGGCCCATGAAAAAATCCTGTACACGGGAGACGCCCTTTCTGCCGACAATAATTGTACCGCAATCACCGGCTTCCGCTTCCCGCACAATTTCTTCCGCCCGGCTCTCTGCTCCGTTCAGCACTTTCCCGGAAACTTTCTCTTCCGAAAATCCGGCGGCAATCAGTTTCTGTTTTAATTCTTCCAGTCGCCGCATGACTTCTTCCTGGATCAGGGCAAACATTTCGGCCGGAATAAATTCGGGATTGGTTGGATTCAGCGTACCGACGCCCCGAATCACGTGAAACAATTCCACCGAATAATCATACGAACCGAACTGCCTGGCCACAAAATCCACGGCTCTGACCGAAGACGGAGAACCATCCACCGCAATTATCAAATTATGGTTGTGCGCACGTTTTCCGGCCAGAAGTATGGGGGCCTCCGGCAGCCTGGACAATAATTTATTGGAAACACTGCCCAGCGTGATACCCTGAATTTTCCCCATACCTCTCCGGCGTAATATGATCGCGTCATAGCCCTTCTGAGACTCTTCCAGAATATCCCGCGCGATTCCTCGTTGCCGTTCATGAATATTGATGGCAAGGTTTCTTTCCGCAAAGCCCGCCTGAACCAGCCGTTTTTTAGCCTCTTGCATAAAGGCTTCAATCTTTTCCAGTTTCTCTTTTCTCCAGGCCTCAAATCCTTTCACCGCATTGGGGCGCGTCGGATCATTGTCCAGATCCCAATAACATTCCGGAATCTGACTATACACGTAGAATAAAACCAGTGACGCCTTTTGAAAGGGTTCCACGGAAGCGATATAATCAAGCGTCAAGCGGGACCGGTCGGAACCGTCGAGCAAAACCAGCATTTTTTGTTTGGTGGGCATCTTTTTCTTTCCCCTGGTAAATAAAACTTCTGATTCTCCACCATAATAATCAAGGACGGCGGCTTAAGACCGCCTTCTTTTGATCAATGGTGAGTCTGATAAGCGTTCTGATCCGAATCAGGCCGGCCCGCCTCTTCCTCCGGTATCATATAATGAAAGGTTTCTGCGGTCAGATTGCTGCTATAGGCGCCGGTGAATATAAGTTGGCAGTGTCCCAGCCGGGACAACGACATATTTCGAACAAACACGGATTCGCCAAACGGCAGAATCATGGACAGCCCACAGGTATGAACAAATATCCGGTTAAACCATTCCGCGTTTTGTGCAATAACATGGGCCAGCTCCATAGCCGAATTGCCATCAAATTCACCGACAAGTTTCAAATGAAGACTGTCACTGTTATAATGCCTGAAAATTTTAAAATTGGATGCCATAATAACGCTCCTTAACAATAAGGGTGAAAGTTAGCAGCCGGACTGGCTTGGGGCCGTTGGGGCCGGCAGCCGGTAGTCTTTTTCCTGTTGCAACTGTTTTGAGCAAATACAATGCCACTGTCGGTGTCTTTTGGCAGAAGGCGTTATCCCTTTCCGTTTTTTTTCTATTTTCTTTAATATTCGATAGTTATTTT
>CAZWCS010000078.1:446-20416 GCA_964632805.1 uncultured Desulfobacterales bacterium | reverse complement strand
CGTACATGATCCCGGAATTCAGACAGGCCGACCGTGTGGCTGATCGGCCAGCAGGGCGGCGGCATATAGTGGTTGCCCACGCTGGTGATTTTTCGCCGCATGCCTTCCAGGGAGGAAAGGACCGTCATGGGTTCGGTGAAATCCAGCACCAGGGTCTGGTGTTCAAAGTCATAAATGCGGCTGTGCAGCAGGCTTCGCCGGCGGACATAAGCCGGCGTACCGGTATCGGTCTTGACATCGGTTGTCGCCAGAACGGTTTCCGGCCGCACCAGATTTTCGGGACGGGAAAAGGGGTCGGTATAAATGGAAGCCGCCAGCCAGGAAACAAAATATCCGGTGTGAGTGGATGCCCGGCAGGTCAGGTCACAGGGAAAAAAGGAGATATCATGGCTGATAATTGCCGCTGCCTCCTGCCAGCCGGGCATATTGAAAAATCTTTCGGCGGTTTGGCGGTCACCGCCGCAACCGTAAATAAACTGGGGATTGAACCGGCGCCACTGT
Source organism: uncultured Desulfobacterales bacterium (assembly GCA_964632805.1). Taxonomy (GTDB): domain Bacteria; phylum Desulfobacterota; class Desulfobacteria; order Desulfobacterales; family Desulfosudaceae; genus CAZWCS01. Next base: position 19,915 of record CAZWCS010000078.1, on the reverse strand, counting down.
TTGCGGGTAACAGGGATGATCTGCCCTTTTTGCGCAAAATTGTGGGAAATCCCTCCGGCCGCCCGGATGATTTCCTGTTGGAAGGAGCCCCCGCCCGGAGTCATGATGGTCTCTCGACCCATGAGGCGCAGCACCCGTTTTCGTTTTTCCTGGGGGATACGGACCGTTTTTTCGGCAATCAGCGCCAGTTGGGACTGGATCCCGGCCACGATTTTTTCCGCCTGTTTGTCTTTGCCGAATATTTTCCCCAGCTTTCGGATATCCTGATAGCTGTCGGCCAGGGAAGTGGTTTCGCAAACCACCGGCTGACAGTCCGGAATGTTCTTCAGTCGCTGCCGGATTTTCTGGTGGTGGAGGGAAAGAAAAATTACCTCCGGCCGCAGGGCTTCTATTTTTTCCGGAGCGGGGGAGAAAAATCCACCGACCAGCGCTGCCTGGCCGCCGATCAGAAGATCGTCGCTGTGGTAGGTGATTCCCCGCAGGGTATCCTGGGCACCGAGGGCGACCAGAATTTCCGTTACCGAGGGGACCAGGCAGACGACTCGCTGCGGGGACTTCTCAAAATTAATGGTTTGGCCGCTGTCATCCGTGATGGCAACCGGAAAGGCCGCTGACAGGCCGGGCAGCAAAAGCAGCAGAAACAACAGGCCGGCCAAAGCGGATATTTTTGACCGGCGGGTATATGTCTGCATGGGTTTCTCCTGTGCAATCTGCAAAAAAAAGAACAAAAAAACGGACAGAGGAAAAAACCGAAGAATGACCAAGGAGGAGGCAGCTTGCGGCCTTCCCCTCTGTCCGGGGGGCCAGGGGTTAATAGCGATAGGTCAATCCGGCGTAGTAACTTCTGCCCGGAGCGGGGTACCCCTGCGCATGTTCATAATCTTTGTCCAGCAGGTTCCGGATCTCCGTGGTCAGGTCGATTTTTCCCCGGTCGTCAAACGCGATCAGCCGTTTTTTGAGGGACAGGTTGGCGGTGGTGTAGCCTCCTTTTTCCAGAACGTCCGGCGTACCCATCATACCGGCATTTACCCAGTCCAGATAATCCTGTTCTCCGGTGTAGGTGAAGTTGAGATTGGCGGACAGGTCGTCATAATTGGAGATGCTGATTCCATAGGTAGCCTGCAGATCAGCGGTGTCGATCAGCTCTTCCCGGGTCTCCTTGTCTTTATATTCAGTCAAACAAACAAAATTGGCATAAGGGCGAAGTTCCCAGCCCAGGTCAAAAAACAGTCCCAGATCGCAGGAAAAATCTCCTTCAAAGCCGGAGACCGTGGCATCCCCATGGTTATCCCAGGTGCTGTTGCCGGCAGCGTCCACAACGGAAATAATTTTGTCTTCGAAATCGGTGTAAAACCAGGTTAAAGAGGTGCTGAAGCCGAATCCGGCATAATCCACGCCCGCCTCATAATTTTCGCTTTTCTCCGGATCAAGATTGGGATTGCCGATATAATGGGTCCCCCACGTGATCGCGTCGATAGCCAGTTGCCTGGCGGAAGGCATTTTAAAACCCTCGGAATAGTTTACCCGGAATTTCAAATTGTCCGTCAGCAAAAAGGCGATTCCGGCACTGGGAGAGATGTTGTCGTCATCTTCACTGCCCCCCGTTTCTTCTTTAAAGTCTACATCGTATTCGTCGTAGCGCATTCCGCCCGACAGGATGAGCCGTTGGTCAAGCAGCCTGATTTTTCCCAGAACAAAACCGGCCGGGTTGTCATATTCGTTGGTGCCGTTGGCGACGCTACTGTCAATTTCGTAATTGACCCAGTCAATACCGGTGGTCAATTGATGGTTTCCGGGTTTCCAGGTAAGCTGGGCCTGGGCCCCTTCCTGCTCCACTTCATATTTGTATGGCGCTCCGTCATCCCAGCCGTCCGGATTACTGGCCACTGGATCCATCCAGGTGGATTCGTCCTCGCCGGTGAAGTATCTGGCGTTCCAGAGCAACTCGCCGTCGTCGGTCTGGCCGTTGTAAGTAATATCCAGAGAGTCATATTCTTTGTCGGCATAGTCATCCCGGTCATTGAGAACCAGATAATTGGGGTTACCGGCTTTATCGGTATCGGCATAGGTGTAGATAACCCCCAGGCGGTTGTGGGGCAGAAATTCATAGCCCAGATTCAAGCTGACATTTTCTTTTTCCCCATAGCCCGTGTTTTCGTAGTCTTCATCCTCGGCCGTATCGTAATCATCTTTCATCAGGCGTCGGGCCGAAACAGACAGGTCAAAATTCCGGATTTTACCGGAAACGCCGCCGGTGATCTCTTCATAGCCGAAACTGCCCAGTTTGCCGCCCACAAACAGCGAGGGCTCGTCCCGGCCCTGCCTGGTAATAATGTTGATCAGGCCGCCAATGGCTGCCGAACCGTATTGGACCGAAGAAGGCCCGCGGATGATTTCGATTCTTTCAATGTTGTCCGTGGACATGTGCGCCACATTGCCCGTGCCGGCCCGGCGGCCGTTCAGCAACACCAGCACATAACCTTGCAGGTCGTTGCCGTGGGCCTCTCCTTTGAAACCCCGGATACCGAAGGTGGTCAGTGCACCGGGGTACCGTTTGATATGGCCGATGCTGCTGTCCTCCAGCAGTTGTCCCAGATTCTGGGCGGTGGACATTTCAATCTCCTGCGCGTCAATCACCATAATATTTACGGTGACATCCCGTTTCTGTTCCTCGGCTCTGCCGGCCGTAACCACCATTTCATCCAGGGCGGTGGTCTGTTCCGTCTCCGCTGCGATCAGCGGATATCCCGTTACCAGTATTGCTCCCAGCAGTAATAGAGGGATAAGGTAATGTTTCATGTTTTTTTCTCCTTTGGGGTTATGGTCTTTAGTGTTTGCAAAAAGGGATGCGCCTTTTTATTTGCACAGCCGCAGGTGGCTGCGAGGGTTTCCGGTTTGAAGCCTGCCCGTGTTCGAACCGTTTCTGGCAAACATGAAGATAAAACGTTGCATGCCCTGGGCCGTCAGTTTCCACCAGGCGTCCATGACATCATAGTGCTTCTGTCCCCGGGAGACAATTTCCACCCGGTCCGCCCGGTGATCCCGTTTTATGGCCGCGGCCACTTCCGGTTCGCGTTCCACCGGGAAATCGGCATCCAGCAGATAGACAATCACTCCGGTCCGCAATTGATCACCTCCTTTTCAATCGGGCCCGGGCAAAAAAAAATCCCGGACCGAAATTTTCGATCCGGGATGTCCCTTTTTTATCCACAGACGATCACTGACGCCCATCCGCCACGACCGGAAACGTCATTTTGTCCAGGCAGGTCTTCTGACTTACGGATCATCCTACTGGCTGCGCCTTCCCATTCCGTTTTGTCGCCGGAACAGTGGCTTTCGGCAGCGTTCGTCCCCGATTACAGCGGCGGGCCCGCCTCCGAATTGCACGGAGTTCCCTGTTCGTCTCCCAAGGAGAACCTGAACAATAAAATTAATCTGATAGGCGATTTCCCGGCCGAAGTCAAGGGAAAATTGAAAGGCGGGATGTTTTTTTCTTGACAAGTTCGCGGCTGTTGATTAAATAAATATTCAATAAGGTGATTTTTCTTAATAGGGAATCCCGTGAAATTCGGGAGCGGTCCCGCCGCTGTAACCCCGGGCCGGCAGATATGACCGGCAACTTTTTCAGCCTTGCGTGGCCACTGTATGGTTGAAGCCGTATGGGAAGGCCGCTGAAAAAGCGGGGGAGCCAGAAGACCTGCCTTATGCGATATATGCCGGTGGTCTGCGGTGTAACAGACGCTGACACTTGTAAAGCGAAATATATGTAAGGGCCAAGAAAACTGGGTGCAGCCCTTCAGATACGATCCGTATCTGAAGGGCTTTTTTTTTGCCGTTATCCGGTTCGGTTCGGTGGGAACAAAAAATCCTGAATCAGCCACAGCGCCTCCGGCCGGGCCGAACCGGACACGGCAATATGATGAAGGCAACAGCCGGGATAAGTCTTTGAGTTATCCAAATTGGCAGGAAAGGAGATCGGTTGATGACGCAGGACAATCATGACAACAGCGGTGTCAACAAAATCAAGAAGACCGATTTATACAAAGAGCAGTACCGGGATGATTTTGTCGACAAGTGGGACGACCTGATTGACTGGGATGCCCGGGCCAAGGGAGAGGGCGCTTTTTTTATCCAGCTTTTGAAAGACAAGAAGAAAAAGAAGGTTCTTGATCTGGCTACGGGTACCGGCTACCACTCCATCACACTGTTGAATGCCGGTTTTGAGGTGCACAGTGCCGACGGCAGTACGGAGATGTTGTACAAAGCTTCTGAGAACGGACGGAAGCGGGGATTGGTGCTGCGCACCATTCAAGCGGACTGGCGCTGGCTTACCCGTGATATCGAAGAACGGTATGACGCGGTGATCTGCCTGGGAAATTCCTTTACCCATCTGTTTGCCGAGCCGGACCGCAGGAAAGCCCTGGCCGAGTTTTACGCGGTCTTGAATCATGACGGTCTTCTTATTATTGATCAGCGGAATTACGACAACATGCTGGCCAGCGGTTTTACGTCCAAGCATAAGTATTACTATGCCGGCGACCGGGTGAAGGCCGAACCGGTTCACATCAGTGATGATCTGGTGATTTTTGAATATACGTTTCCGGATCAGTCCGCCTACACGCTGAACATGTTTCCCCTGTCCAGAAAGTATTTCGGCAATCTTATCCATGAAGCGGGTTTTCAAAAGATTACCACTTACGGGGATTTTCAGGCGGATTATGACCCGCGGCAGACGGATTTTTATATTCATGTGGCAGAAAAAGGATAAGTCGGAGCCAATACCGACAGGGAGATTGCAAATGCGGCATAATCAGGAAGGCAGGGAACCAATCCAGAGCCGGATCGATAAATTTATCGTCAGGGGTGATATCTGCTTCACCGGAACGGATGATATGGTCAGGCAATATCTGTCTGCAGTTTCCGCGGAAGCGCTTTTTATCAATACGGACAAAATTGATTATCTGGCCGTGCTTTACGAAGATGAAGATCAATGCCAGCAGAGCAGCGGCTACATGGTTTTTCCGGATGGAGAGACCTGGCATTTTGCGCTGAACGGTAAAGAGAACGCCGGTGTTCGCGAAAAGTGTTTTTCGGTCGCACGGCAGATTGCGCGTCTGTATGGCGGGTCTCTGCGGCACTGGAAAGCGGGCGCAAACGGCGAATTTCGTTGGGACATCGCTTCTTATCTTTCCTGAATCCGGAAGAAGGGCGGTTTTGGGGAATCGAAACAGACAAGGGAGTGTTTTATGAAAACAGGCATTATTCTTTATTTTGCAGGCGAACAGACCGTTTCCCCGGCTTCGGAAGTCATCCGCCGTTCTGCCAGAAAGTTGGTGCCCGAAGCTGACCGGATTGAAATCATTTCCCGGGACGAAGGCCACTGGGATATTGCCGATGCCTGGTGGCTGCTGATGGCCGGGGGAATGAACCGGATTTTGGTGAAGCTGGCGGACTATTCCCGGGAAGAGGGGCTGCGGCTCACCGGCCGGGAGATGCGACTGAGCGGCTGAGATCAGCAAGAAATTTTCACTGAGGAAGACCGTTTCGCAACACTGTCCGGATACCGTCTTTCCCCTTGGACTGTTTTTTTGCGGCCCGGAAAATTGAGGCTGCGGGGACGCCTCATGGAAAATGGATCGCTGATTTTTATGGTGCCGAAAGGCTGCAAGGTTGGAGGTTGCGGAAGCCCTTGACAGTCTCCGCATTTTGGAGTAAACAGTAGTCTGATTTTTCATTTCCGCCAGTCCGCAGGCGGGCTGCCGGAAAGACAACCAGGTGCTGCGTGCAGCTTAATAGGGAATCCTGTTAAAGTCAGGAACGGGTCCGCCGCTGTTATCGGGGACGAACACCGCAAATCGCCACTGTTTCCAAAGGAAGTGGGAAGGCGCGGTCAGTAGGATGAGCCGAGAGTCAGAAGACCTGCCTGGTTGAAAGCAGATCATGTTCACGGCTCAGGAATGTGATCCATTGACTGGATTAAAAACGGAATCCTCTGTCCGGCAGAAATGCCGGGCAGGGGATTTTTTTTGGTGAACCTGTTCCCGGCATGTTTTCAGGCGGGCAAAACAAGGTCGCTGAACCGGTTGGTAAACGAAATTTCAGGAGGACAGCATGAAAAAAACAGGACGGATCGGAGTTGCCTGCGCCATGGTCATCTGCCTGATGGCGGCCGTCGCCTTTGCCCATGGCCATGGTCACGGGCACAAAGCGGAAAAAAAGGTGGGGATTTTGCTGGTGGCCTTCGGTTCCAGCGAGGCGTCGGCCCAGGTTTCCTTTGAAAGAATCGACCGGCAGGTCAAAAAAACCTATCCCGGCATTCCCGTGCGGTGGGCTTTTTCTTCTCACATTATCCGCCATAAGCTGGCCAAACAGGGCAAGGAACTGGATTCTCCCCAGGTGGCGCTGGCGAAAATGGCGGACGAAAAATTTACCCATGTGGCCGTGCAGTCTCTTCACACCATCGCCGGCGCCGAATTCCATGATCTGCGGCGGGTGATCGAGGGGTTCAAAGTTATGGGCGCCTTTCAGCGAATCACCCTGGGGAATCCCCTGATGGCGACGCAAAAGGATATGCAAAAAGTCGTTGACGCGGTTATAAAATCCATCCCTGATACCCGGAAGGCGGAGGAAGCGGTAGTTCTGATGGGACACGGCACCCATCATCCGGCCAATGCTTTTTATGCGGCTCTGATGTATCAGGTCCAGCTTCAGGATCCGAATGTGTTCGTGGGGACTGTGGAAGGCTATCCGGAAGTGGATTTCATCAAGAACCGGCTGAAAAAGAAAGGGATTGTTAAGGCCTACCTTATGCCCATGATGTCCGTGGCCGGCGACCATGCCAAAAACGACATGGCCGGCCCGGAAGAAGATTCCTGGAAATCGATTCTGACCGATGCCGGCATCGACTGTCAGGTTGTCCTCAAGGGCACCGCGGAATACGATCCGTTTATTCAGATATGGACGGATCATGTGGGGCAGGCGCTAGGCCATTTCTAATTTCTGAAGAAAAAAACGACATCTGACATGACAAAAGCACGGGACCGCATTTCCACGGGCAGCGACCGGATCCGGTGCCGGATTCTCACGGAAAATCTGGTGCTGCTGGCCATTCTGGCGGCGCTGATTATCGGTGCCGCCGGTCTGGGCTATATGCGGATTCCTCTGGCGGATGTCTGCCGGATCGTGGTCGGCCAATGGTTCAACCTGCCGGAACTGCTTTCTTCCACAGAGGCCGTTTCCGCCACGGTGGTCATGGATGTCCGTCTTCCCCGAATCATGGCCGCCGCGGTGGTGGGGGCCGGTCTGGCCCTGTCCGGGGCGGTCTACCAGGGGGTGCTGCTCAATCCCCTGGCAGACCCCTTTACCCTGGGTATATCCGCGGGGGCCGCCTTCGGCGCTTCCGTGGCACTTTTGTTTTTTCCGGCGATCTCTTTTTTTGTGCTTCCGGTTGCCGCTTTTGCCGGCGCGGCCCTGACCCTGCTGGCGGTGATTTTTCTTGCCGCCGGCCGCACTTTCAGCCGGGACGGAATATCGGCGAGCAGCCTGATTCTGTCGGGCATCATCGTCTCCGCCATTCTTTCCGCCGGTATCAGTTTGCTGAAATACCTGGCCGATGAACAGGTTGCGATCATTGTTTTCTGGCTCATGGGCAGCTTTGGCGCCAAAACCTGGTTGGAGGTGGGTATCGCGGCCGCGGTGGTAGGGGCCGGGTTGTTGATTATCTACTGTTTTTCCCGGGACCTGAATGTGATTTCCATGGGTGACCGCATGGCCGCGTCCCTGGGCGTGGACACGAAAAAGGCCATTCTCTGTCTGCTGCTCACGGCTTCCTGTGTGGCCGCGGTGTGTGTGGCCATATCCGGCATTATCGGTTTCGTGGGGCTGCTGGTGCCCCATATGATGCGATCCTGGACCGGCCCGGACAACCGCCGGCTCCTGCCGGCTTGTATCCTGGCCGGCGCCATTCTCATGCTGGGGGCCGATACCGTGACCCGGGCGGTTCTGCCCACGGAGATCCCCATCGGCGTGCTTACGGCGCTGATCGGCGGGCCGGTTTTTTGCTGGATATTCCGCAAAAATCGCCTGGAGGGCCGCCTATGACAGCTCCCTGTTTCCGCATAACCGGGGTAACGTTTTCCTACGGGGAAAAACCGGTGCTGCGCGGCCTATCCCGGGACATTGAACAGGGTATGGTTTACGGCGTTCTTGGCCCCAACGGCAGCGGCAAAACCACTTTGCTGGATCTGATCGCCGGTTATAAAAAACCGGCGGCCGGCATGATCAGTTACCAGGGTACACCGGTGCACCGTATGGCAAAATCCCGGCTGGCGCGGTACATCGCCCTGGTGTCTCAGAATTTTTATATCCATTTTCCCTACACGGTTATGCAGGTGGTAATGATGGGCCGGTATCCTTATCTGGCCCGCTTTTCTCCGCCCTCGGAAGCCGATTTTCAAATCGTGGAAGAATCCATGCGCATCACGGGCGTGGCGAAATTCCGGGACCATCCGGTCACCCGGCTCAGCGGGGGCGAACGCCAGCGTACGGTCTTTGCCCGGGCGCTGGCCCAGGACACGGAGGTGCTGTTGCTGGATGAAGCCACCTCTAACCTGGATATCAATCATACCCTTACCCTGCTGGATGTAGTACGCCGGCGGGTAAAAAAGACCGGTCTGACGGTGATCGCCGTCTTTCAGGATATCAATCTGGCCGCCATCTATTGTGACCGGATGCTTTTGATGAAAGAGGGGGAAATCGTCGCCGCCGGTCCCACCTGTGATATAATGGATGCGGCCCTGTTGGAGACGGTGTTTCAGGTTCAGTCCACCATTCGTTTCGAACCCGGCTATGGGACCCGGCAGGCGGTGTTTCAGACAGGGACTGCTGCGGCAGAATGATACCGGCAGGGTTTGCCACGGATTTTACGGATGGTACGGATAAAAACAGCAACTTAGCAATGAGAAAATGAATAATAAACGAATGGTACATATGATCCTGTTCTGCTGGATCATATCGGTAATGGCCGGAATGGCCATGGCGGCACCCGCTGATTTCTTTCTGGACAGTCGCGGCCGGCTGCACGATCAGGGCGGCCGCGTTCTGACGGTGGACAAGCCGTTTTCACGAATTATTTCTCTGTACGGCGCCCATACGGAAACTCTTTACTATCTGGGCGCGGAAGCGGCCGTGGCCGGGGTCAGCCGGGGAATGCGCTTTTCCCCGGTGGATACGTCCGGCAAACCCGTTTTTTCCTATCATGACGGGCCGGAGCGGTTTCTAGCCGCAACCCCGGATCTGGTGATTATCCGACCCATGATCGACCGCGGATATACCGCCCTGATGAGACAGCTGGAACACAACGGCATTACCGTTATCTCTCTTCAGCCCGGGACGGTGGAAGAGATGTACCGGTACTGGCACATCATGGGCCGGCTTACCGGCCGGGGCCAGACCGCCCGGCTGATGGTGCAACAATTCAGGGAAGCGGTAATCCGGTTTCGGAGCATCGCAGAAACCGTGTCTCCCCCCAAACGAGTTTATTTTGAAGCCATGCACGACCAGATGAAAACCATATCCCGGGGATCAATGGCGGATTTTGTGCTGGCAACCGCCGGCGGCGTCAACATCGCGGACAACGCTGTCCCTTCCCGCGGTACCAACATCGCCAATTACGGCAAGGAAAAAATTCTGGCCCGGGCCGATCAAATCGATGTCTACCTGGCCCAGCGCGGCCCCATGAATCATCCCACCCGGAAAATGATCAAATCGGAGCCCGGATTTTCAGCAATCCGGGCTGTCCAGAACAATGAAATTTATATTGTGGAGGAAGCCCTTGTATCCCGCCCCACCATTCGACTGCTTCAGGGGATTCACCGCATCGGCACCCTGCTGTATCCGGAACAGTACGGTGCCCAATGGGATCAGATATGTACGGAGGCGCTGGCACCATGGCAGCACCAGCTGGATATGTAATCGCCGGGGCCTCCAGTGGCTCCGGCAAAACCACTGTCACTCTGGGCCTTCTGGCCTGGCTGCAGAAGCAGGGATATACGGTGGCCCCGTTCAAGGTCGGCCCGGATTTTATTGATCCCGGCCATCATACCCGGATTACCGGCATGGCCAGCCGCAATCTGGACGGCTGGATGCTTCCCCGGGCCTATAATCAAAAGACCTTTGACCGGCAGGCGGCGGGCGCGGACCTGGCTGTGGTGGAAGGCGTCATGGGGCTGTATGACGGGTATAATGGCGTCAGCGAAGCCGGCTCCACCGCCCAGATGGCCAAGTTTTTGGATTTACCTGTCATTCTGGTGGTAAACGCGAAGAGTATGGCACGCAGCGGGGCGGCGCTGGTCAAAGGGTTTGTTGATTTTGATCCGGAGGTCCGGTTCGCCGGCGTCATTTTCAATCAACTGGGCAGTTCTCAGCATTTTACATATCTCCAGGAGGCAATGGAGCATTATTTGCCGGTGCCGGTGCTGGGGGGAATTCTCCGGGACGACAGCCTGGTCATCCCGGAACGGCATCTTGGACTGGTGACCGATGCGGAGCATCAATTGCCGCCGACGGTGATGGACCGGCTGGCCCAGACAATGGAAAGCAGTGTTAATATGGACCGGCTGCTGGCCGGGCGCAGACCGGGAAACCGTCCCCGGGCGGCTGCCGGCAATATTCCCGGCCCGGGCGGGCAAAACCAGGTCCGGATCGGGGTCGCCCGGGATGCGGCCTTTTGCTTTTATTATCAGGATAATCTGGACATGCTGGTTGCCAACGGTGCAGATCTGGTCTGTTTTTCCCCGATCAACGATTCCCGGTTGCCGGATGATCTTGCCGGTCTCTATCTGGGCGGGGGGTATCCCGAAATGTTTGCCGGGCAACTGTCCGCCAACCGGACTATGCGCCGGCAGATTCTCCAGGGCTGTCGTCGAGGCCTGCCGATTTACGGCGAGTGCGGGGGATTTATGTATCTGTGCCGGGAATTTATCGCCCAAAAAGGACGGCGGTTGCCCCTGTGCGGTTGTTTCCCGCTGGCCACCCGGCTGCTGGATCGCCTGCATTCGCTGGGATACCGGGAGGTAACCCTGACTGAAGACAGTATCCTGGGGCGGGCGGGGATGACCGCCCGGGGGCATGAGTTTCATTATTCGGAAATCGCGGAGACCGTCGCGGATGTCCGTCAGATATACGAGGTTTTAACCAGAAAGGGCGAAAATTCAACGAGCGAAGGTTTTTGCGTCAACAACACCCTGGGCAGCTATGTGCATCTGCACTTTGGCAGTAATCCGGAGTTTTCTGCCTGCTTTGTTGAAGCCTGCCGGAATTATACCTATACCCAACAGGAAGACCGATGACCCCAGAGGAAATTGAACAGGAAAGTTTTGCCATTATTGCGCGCGAGGCCGGGGAACACGGATTGAATCCGGCGGCCTGGCAGATCGTCCGCCGCATGATCCACACCTCGGCCGATTTTGAATATATACAAACGGTACGCTTTCATCCGACGGCCATCGATGCCGGTATCGCGGCCATCCGGTCCGGGAGCGACATTATCACCGATACCAACATGCTGCGGGCCGGTATCCGCAAGCAGGCACTGGAAGATTTCGGCGGTCGGGTCATCTGCCTGATCAACGATCCGGAAGTGGCCAGATCGGCCAGGCAAGCCGGAACCACTCGTGCCCGGGAAGCGGTGAACCGGGCGGGCGAACGGATGAACGGCGGCATCTATGCAGTCGGTAACGCCCCCACCGCCCTGTTGCGGTTGCTGGAACTGGTTCGGCAAAAACAGGTCCGGCCGGCCCTGATTCTGGGCTTTCCGGTGGGGTTTGTGCAGGCGGTCGAATCCAAAGACCTGCTCGCGACCACGGAGGTCCCCCATATTACCAATATCGGCAGAAAAGGCGGTTCCACCATTGCTGCGGCCGTGGTCAACGCCTTGATCCTGCAGGCCCGACAAAAACAAACCACCAAAGAGAAATAAGCCATGAACAACCAAACCAGCAATCGTCCCGACCCGGCCGCCGGGACATTTTACGGCATCGGCGTGGGGCCGGGTGATCCCGAGCTGCTTACCTTAAAAGCGGTACGCATTCTGCACCACGTGGATATTGTGTTTGCGGCCTCGTCCATTAAAAACAGCTACAGCCTGGCGGTGGAGATCGCCCGGCCCCATCTATCGGAAGCCGCCGATATTCGCCTGCTTTCTTTTCAGATGTCAAACCGGGCGGAAGAAAAAGAGTCGCTCTGGGCGGAAAATGCGGATATCATCCTGGCGGAACTGGAGGCCGGCCGAAACGCGGCCTTTCTGACATTGGGGGATCCGCTGACCTATTCCACCTGCGGCTACCTGATGCGTCTTATCGCCGGAAAAAATCCGGATATCCAGATATGTTCCATACCCGGCATTCCCTCTTTTCTGGCCGCGGCCGCTTTGCTGAACCAGCCCCTGGTGGAAGGGGACGAATCGCTGCTGATCAGCTCCGGCGCTCATGGCGGGGCCGAGTTACGCAAACACGGGAAAGGCATTCCCAACGTGGTCATGTTGAAAGTTTACAAGCACATTACCGACATCAATCAGGCCCTGATCGAAACCGGGTTGATGGAGGGCAGCCGGGGCGTTTCCCGCTGCGGCCGGGAAGGCGAAGAGATAATTGATAATGTCGTAGAATTGGAAAACCGGAAACCGGACTACTGGTCACTTATCATTGCCAAACGTCAACCATAACAACAACGAGGGGCAAGCGGCCAAGCGTCCGGTCAGGCGACAGGGACGTCCCCGATACCGGGCCTTTGTTGTCTCTTTGATCCTGTCGGCAGTCATTTTCGTCGCGGGCCTGGTTTTTATCGACCCCCCTGCCGCCGCCCGGATCGTGGACCGGCTCCTGTTTCCCCTGTGCCGCCTGATGGTTTTTATCACCCTGGGACTGCTGGCCGGCCAGACAATGGAAATTTTGGGCTGGACCCGGGCCCTGTCGGTGGTGGCCCGGCCCCTTTTCCGGTTCGGTAATCTGGGGGAACGCTGCGGCGCGGCCTTTACCGCCGCTTTTGTGTCCGGGGTCACCGCCAACGCCATGCTGTTGAATTTTTATCGGGACGGTAGCATAACGAAGAAACAACTGTTTTTGACCAATTTTGTCAATCAGATGCCGGCCTATTTTCTGCATCTGCCGACCACCTTTTTCATCATCCTGCCGCTGACCGGGGTTGCCGGCTTGATTTACTACTTGTTGACCTTCTTGGCCGTCCTTTTACGTACCTGTTTGTTTCTGGTTTATGGCCGTCTGTCTGGCCGTCCGGCAGACGGTACGGCCGACGCTGCCGAAATCCGCCCGTGCCGTTCGGCACGAAACAAAAACCTGTGGGCCGGAATTCGTCAAAAACTGCCCCCGCGGGTTATGAACGTGGCCGTATTTGTGCTGCCCATTTATACGGCTGTTTTTTTTATCAATGAACTGGGTTTTTTTGCGTGGGCCAACCGGGCTGTGGCGAAAACCGTGGCCGTCAGCTTTATGCCGGTGGAATCGCTGTCCATCGTTATTTTCAGCTTTGCCGCGGAGTTTACCTCGGGCTTTGCGGCCGCCGGGGCACTGCTGGATGCCGGCCTGCTGACCATCAAACAAACTGTACTGGCCCTGCTGATCGGTAATATTCTGGCTTTTCCGGTCCGGGCCCTGCGGCATCAACTGCCCCGCTATATGGGAATTTTTTCGCCGAAGATGGGTGCCCAGATTCTGTTGGCCGGCCAGTTTTTCCGGGTTTCCAGTCTGATCCTTGTAGGCGGGGTCTATTTTGTTATAGGATAGGGCCGTATGCCGCCACCTCGAAACACCAGACTGCGAACCGGTTTTACCACCGGCGCCGCGGCTGCGGCCGCGACCAAGGGCGCTTTGTATCTGCTTTTACAGGGCCAGGCGCCGGATTCCGTGCGGATCGATTTTATCGGAGGCGGCCACCGGGACATCCGGATTTTTTCCTGCCGGGGCGGAGAAGGAGGAAGCCCGGCTGTGGCCACGGTCATCAAAGATGCCGGCGACGACCCGGATGTGACCAACCGGGCCGAAATCGGCGCCTGGGTGACCATAGACCGGGCGGGTGCTCCCGGTATCCATATCAGCGGGGGCCGGGGCGTGGGCCGGGTAACCAAGCCCGGCCTGGAAATTCCACCCGGCCAGGCGGCCATTACCGCCGGTCCGCGACGGATGATTACAACGGCGGTAGAGCAGGTGCTGGACGAGACGGAGACACCGGCCATGACCATAAACGTTGAAATTTTTATTCCAGAGGGCGAACGCCTGGCGGGAAAAACCTTGAACGCCCGTCTGGGTGTTGTCGGCGGCCTGTCGGTACTGGGGACTACCGGCCTGGTCCGGCCCATGTCCCACGAAGCCTATACCGCCACTATCGGCTCGGCCCTGTCGGTGGCCCGGGCCGGCGGCGTTGGCCGGGTTTTTTTAACCACCGGCCGGCGCAGTGAACGCTTCGCCCAGCAGCACTGGCCCGGCGAACCGGAAGAGGCCTTCGTCCAGATCGGCGATTTTTTTCAATGGTCGCTGCAAAAGGCGTCCGCCATGAAATTTACAGAAATGGTTCTGACCGTATTTTTCGGCAAAGCCCTCAAAATGGCCTCCGGTCTGCCCCATACCCATGCGGGTAAGGCCGATATGCGTTTGAATCAACTGTCGCAATGGACACAAGAGATTACCGGCGACCGGGAACTGGCTGAAACCGTCAAGTCGGCCAACACCGCCCGCCAGGCGTTTTATTGTTTGCGCGCTGATTATCCGGCCGTGATTGCCCGGGTGGGCGAGGAAATTGTTGCTGTTGCGAAAAATTTTGCCAAAGCCGGCGTTAACCGCCGGGCGATCATCAGGGTGGTCATTTTTGATTTTGACGGACAAATTGCGTTTGATTCGGAACAGAAGGGGCCATCATGACCATTTCGCTTATCGGGCTGGGACTTTCCCCGGCGGACCTTACCCCCCGTCACCTGGAGTTGATCCGGAACGCCGGGGTCCTGGTGGGCGGACGGCGGCACCTGTCCTATTTTCCGGATTTTTCCGGCCGAAAAGTGGAAATTGCCGGCGAGTTGTCCGCGCTGGTGACTACCTTGCGGCAACTGACCACCACCGACGTCGCCATCGTCGTGCTGGCCTCGGGGGATCCGCTTTTTTACGGTATCGGTGCCCGGCTCTGCCGGGAGTTTACCAAAGATGAAATTGCCGTCTATCCCAACATCAGCACGGTGGCGGCCGCCTTCGCCCACCTCCGGATACCGTGGCACGACGCACGGGTGATCAGTTGTCACGGCCGCCCGCTTGATTATACTCGCCTGGGCGAATTCCTTACCGCCGATAAACTGGCCGTCCTGACCGATCCGGCCAACCCGCCGGAAAAAATTTACAACCTGCTGGCGGAAAATCACCTTACCGATTTTGCCATCTGCGTGCTGGCGTGCCTGGGCAGCCCGGAGGCGTTGGTGCGCTGGTTTTCTCCGGGGCAGCCGGTGAGCGGTCCTTTTGAAGAACCCAACCTCATGGTTCTGCTGCGGCAGCCGGTAAAAGAGCCGACGTCGGCCAATCCGCCCGCTGTCCGACCCGGCCTGCCCGACGACCTGTTCGCCCGTGAGGGGGGCCTGATTACCAAATCCGAAGTCCGGGCGGTGACGCTGTCCAAGCTGAGTCTGCCGGCAAAAGGCGTCTTTTGGGATCTGGGGGCCGGCAGCGGCGCGGTGTCTATTGAAGCGGCCGCCCTGATGCCCGGTGGAAAGGTTTTCGCGGTAGAGAAAAATCCGGCCCGTCTGGCTCATATCCGGACCAATCAGGCCCGCTTCCGAGTGCCCAACATCGTCATTCATCCCGGCGTTCTTCCCGCGGCCGTGGCGGATCTGCCCGATCCGGACAGGATCTTCGTGGGCGGCGGCGGCGGGACTGAGCTGCCCGTCATTATGGAAAAAAGCGCGGCCCGTTTGCGGCCCGGCGGTATCATGGTGGTTAACACGGTCTTGCTGACCAGCATGTCGCAATGCCTGGCCGCCTTTGAACAACTCGGTTTTGAAGCAGAGATTACCCAGATACAGATCAACCGCGATCGGGTTATGCCCCATGACCGCATGCTCCGGGGCGGTAATCCGGTCTGGATTATAAAAGGAGTGCAACATGACGGAAGCAACCGATAATCCTGTTATTTTTGTTGGTGCCGGTCCGGGAGATCCCGACCTGATCACGGTCAAGGGGCAACGGGCTCTGCAAGAGGCCGATCTGGTAGTTTATGCCGGGTCCCTGGTTCCCGAAGCCCTGCTGACCTGGGCACAAAAGGCCGAATCGGTTAACAGCGCATCCCGGCACCTGGACGAAATCGTCGACCTCATGGTCACTGCGGTGAAAAGCGGTAAACGGGTCGTCCGGCTGCACACCGGCGATCCTTCTTTATACGGGGCGGTTTTTGAGCAGATGGTTGAACTGGAACAGCAGAACATTGTCTGCCGGATGGTTCCCGGGGTGACCGCCGCCTTTGCCGCGGCCGCCGCCTTGGGCCTGGAGTATACCCTGCCGGAGATTACCCAGACCCTGATTCTGACCCGGCTGTCCGGCCGGACCCGGGTGCCGGAGGCGGAAAATTTGCGGGACCTGGCTGCTCACCGGGCCTCCCTGGCCATTTACCTCAGCATCGGCCTGGTTGATGAAGTTCAGGACATTCTGGCGGCCGCTTATGGTGAGGATCACCCCTGCATTATTGCCGCCAGGGTCAGCCAGCCGGAGGAAAGGCTGTTCCGGGTTCCGGTGCGGGAACTGGCCGCTGCGGTATATCAGAACAACATAAAACGTCAGGCCATGATTGTTATCAGCCCGACCCTGGCGGCGGCCGGGCGGAATCAGAGCCATAAATCAAAACTTTATGACAAACATTTTTCCCATCAGTATCGGGCATAGAAATGAATGGAAATAAGGAGGCATCCATGGAACGACGATTTGAGGTTTCCAGTTTCGGCAAGCTTTACAAAAAATCGGTAGAAAATTTTGCGGAAAAAATTACGAATCTGGAGGGAAGGGAAATTTCTCTGGAAAATATCGAAGTGGGGCAGAAGGTGTTTATTCATTTCACCAACGGCACCGGATTTACGCGCACTTCCGCAGAGCGGATCCAGTGAAAACGGCGGCCCCATGACCGAAACAGTATTTGTTCCCGCCGCCTCCGGACTGGCGGTCTGGGCAATCACGCCGGGCGGGCTGGCACTGGCCGAAAAAATGCGGCGGCAGCTGGACGATTGCACGCTGCTGACCTCCCAAGCCCTTCCCGGTCAGGAGGCGGACCAGTCTTTTGCGCGGCTGTCCGACGCTGTGGAACACCACTTTCACCGGTTCGCCGGTCATATTTTCGTCATGTCCGCCGGCATTGTGGTTCGCCTTATTGCGGCCCACCTTCGCCATAAAACCATCGATCCGGCCGTGGTGGTGGTGGACGAAACCGGACAGTTTGCGATTTCTCTTCTTTCCGGACATTTGGGCGGCGCCAATGAGCTGGCCCGGCGGGTGGCCGACATCACCGGCGGCACCCCGGTGATTACCACCGCCACCGACGTCAATTTCCTGCCGTCGATCGATCTCATCGCTCAGCAACAGCAACTGATTATCGAAAACCCCAACGCCATCAAAACCGTCAATATGGCTTTGCTGCAGGGCAGGGCGGTCCGGCTGCACGATCCCTATCACTTTATGTCCGGCCGGCTTCCGGGAGAACTGACGGCAAGAGATGACCAAACCGACGCGGATCTGCCTTTGATCGTGGTCGATGACCGGCGGGTAGCCGCCGTCGGTCCCGCCCTGTTTTTGCGGCCGCCGCTGTTGTGCGCCGGAATCGGTTGCAATCGCGGTACGCCGGCCACGGAGATCAGGGAATTACTGATGAACGTGCTTGACCAGTACGGTCTGGCCCGACACAGCCTGGCCTGCCTGGCCACCATCGATATCAAACAGGATGAAACCGGCATTCTCGACCTTGCCGAAAAACTGCACCTGCCGGTGCATTTTTATGACAGTACAGCCCTGGATGGGGTCAACACCGTGGAAAATCCGTCCCCTGCGGCTAAACAATACACAGGAGCAAGCAGCGTATGCGAAGCAGCAGCCATTCTGGCGGCAAACAGCGGGACCCTGATTGTGCCCAAACAGAAGGCCCCCAACGTGACCGTCGCTCTGGCCCGGCGATCGGCCACCTTTTTGTCGTCGGCCTGGGGCCGGGGCACCCCGACCACCTGACCACCCGCGCCCGGCAGGTAATTGACCAGGTCGAAGTAATTGCCGGGTACACCACCTATGTGGATCTGATCCGGGACCTGGTAACGGGCAAGAAGGTTATTGCCACCGCCATGAAAAAGGAGGTGGACCGGGTCCGGGCCGCGCTTGACGCGGCTCTGGCCGGAGATTCCTGCGCCCTGGTCTGTTCCGGCGATCCCGGCGTTTATGCTTTGGCCGGCCTGGTTCTGGAAATTTGCCGGCAAAACCGGATTGCCCTGGTTAAGCCCGGCGCCGCGATTTCCGAAGCGGACGGCTCCGGCTCCGGTTTTCTGGCGCTGGAAGTCGTGCCCGGCGTTCCGGCCCTGGCTTCCGGCGCCGCGTTGCTGGGTGCACCGCTGGTCCACGACTTTGCCTGCGTCAGCTTAAGCGACCTTTTGACTCCCTGGGAAACCATTGAAAAACGGATCGAACACGCCGCGGCCGCGGACTTTGTCATTGTGCTGTTCAACCCCAAAAGCAAAAAACGAACCTGGCAGCTTGCCCGGGCCGTGGAGCTTGTCCTGCAACACCGCGACCCGGACACGCCGGTGGGCCTTGTCCGCAATGCCATGCGTTCGGATCAGCAGGTCTCTATTGTTACCTTGGGCCGTCTTCCCCGGGCCGAAGTGGACATGCGGACCACGGTGTTTGTCGGCAACAGCGCCTCCACCGGCTACCTGGGCTTCATGTTCACCCCCCGGGGATATGCTGAAAAATATGACTTATCTGAATCGTAGAAAGGATAAAAATTTTATGACCAATACCATCAAAAACAGCGCTACTCTTATTTTGATCTGTTTGCTGTTTTTTCTGTCGGTTATTCCCTGCCCGGCGGAAAACGATCTGTTGCGGGTCAGCGTGCTGGTAATCGACGGCGACTCCTGCCTCCTGCATCAGGCCCTGAAAACCGCCTGTTTTCCCGACCACCTGAAGGCCCGCTATTTCGCCTTCCAGGAACTGCAAAATAATGACGCCGCCCGAAAATTTGTCCTGGCGTCAACGGTTTTGATCGTGGACGTGATGAGCCCGGATCTCAGTCAATTCTGCCTGGACCATTCACTGCCCCAAAAAGCCAGGGCGTATGCCCTGCGGGGGTCACGGGACGACCAGGCCCTGGCCCGGCAGGGGTTTGTGTTCGACAAGGACATTGCCCTCTATTTCAAACACATGTCTCAAACCAATATCCGCAACATGGTCCGC
>CAZWCS010000078.1:0-436 GCA_964632805.1 uncultured Desulfobacterales bacterium | reverse complement strand
CAAATGCCAAGGGCAAATGAAGATCATCAGTTTTATTGAAGAGCCCGGGGCGGTAATACCGCACGCCGGGATCTGTGAGGGGCAGGGGGGAACCGGCCGTTCTACCTGGATTCCTTTTTTTATCGCATGGGCTTGCTCGGTCAATCATTTCTCAAGGCTGTACTTCCGTAAGCGGCCAGAACAGCCCGCTCCATGCGGGAGACTTCTTCATCCGACAGCAAATCGAAGTGGCTTGCGTGTTTTCGCACCGAGAGCCGACCGTTGTTTTGGAGGCAAAAACGGATGAAGAGGTCAATTTGACGGTCGGGCATGTCCACGATCTCCTGGATGGCTTTCTTGGTATTGTCGTAGTTGGCCAGGAAGGTCAATTCGCTGGCAAGCTCCGTTTCAATGGTTTGCTCGATAAACTGAAAAAGCGCCTCTGCCTGGGGCGTCA
>CAZWCS010000077.1:12634-20432 GCA_964632805.1 uncultured Desulfobacterales bacterium | reverse complement strand
TTCCGCTGCCGGTTCCGCTGCTTCCGGAAGTGACCGCTATCCAGCTGTTATTGCTTAGGGCGGTCCATTCACATCCGGGTTGGGTGGTTACGCTGACGGACCCGTAGCCTCCGGCAGCATCCATGCTTGCATTTTGGGGGCTGATGCCGTAGGTGCAATGTCCGCTGCCCTGGTTTATGGTAAAAGTCAGTCCGGCAATGGTGATCGAACCGATGCGCGTATTTCTGGTACGCCCGACATTGTAAATGACGGTTCCATTGCCGACCCCGCTGGCGCCCGCACTGATATTTATCCACCAGTCGTTACTTGTCGCGGTCCAGGCACATCCGGTTTGGGTGGTTACATTGACGATTCCTTTCCCGCCGTTTAAATCAAAGTTTGCGCTGGTCGGAGAGATATCGTTTGTGCAGTTTATCACTGAATCGATGGCAGCACTTAAATTGACGCTGGGTTTGGTGATATTTACCTTGATATCCGTAATGAAATCCCCCGTATCCGTTAACGCTGTTTTTACTTCCGCAGGGGTCAAGAAAGAATTGTTTTGGGCGTAATAGGCGTTTTGGAGACTGGCGGCCGCTCCGGCTGCATAAGGACAGGCAGCCGAGGTGCCGCCAAATCCATATGAACTATCCCAATAGCCGCCTCCCATTTTTGTTGTGGTAGCCCAATGGGAAGGGGCCAGCAGTGTCAAAAAGGTGGCGGAATTGGAATAAACAGTAACGTGGTCGGGATAAGGAACATCAAGGGCATACCAGCCCGTTGAACAGCCTGATGTTGAATATTTTTCAGCACAGGAGTCGGCGGAAACGCACCAGCCTATTGAACTGTTTGTAAAATGTGCGTCATAAAGCGCGCTTACAGAGATGACAGAAGAAATACAGGCTGGCCAGCCCATAGAGTCGCAATAACCGTCATTACCCGAAGAAACGAACAGTGTTATACCGGCTGCTACCGCATTTTCCGCAGCAGTCGTCATTACGGTAGATGCGCCATCGCATGCACTGAAATATCTTCCCCCTCCGAAGCTTGTGCTGATAATCAGAATCGGATTGTCGGGATCGTCATTCTGATGCGTAACACACCACTCCCAGCCTTCGATCATATCCGATGTGTAGGCACTGCCGTCACTTCCGTATGAAATTTTTACAGCATAAAGTTTGGCGTTATAAGCGACTCCACCGTTATAATCGCCAAGTGTTCCAATATTGCCGGCGACAATACCGGCACAGGCAGTACCATGCCCTTGCTCATCCATAGGATCGAAATCATCATTACCGCAATCATAACCGCCAATGACTTTGAGATTGGGAAAACCGCCGCCGCCCAGATCAGGGTGCGTATAATCAATCCCCGTATCGCAAACGGCTACAGCAACGCCGGAACCGTTGTAGCTGTTTCTTGGAACGGAAGCCTCCATCAGGGAAATTCCCTGAGCCAGATGAGGATGTAGAATTTTGTCTTCTTCAATGGAAAGGACTTCCGGAAGTTTTGTAAGGTCCTGTAATCCTTGAAGAGTCACTTCTGCAGAAAAGCCGGAAATGTATTTGAACCGGTTTGTGATAAGCACATCGCTGGAGTTGGTATGATCAATCACCCGATCTTGTATATTTTTGACTGACTCCCGCATTGTTTTGCGAAATTCCGTATTACCGAAATCTTGCAGCTGTTGGGAAATCAATGGTTCTAATAAATGGATTATGACCCGGGTGCTGGACCTTCCGTCCCTGAATTTTTGCAGAATCTGATTGGCGTATTGTATTTTCGGGTTTTGGGTCAGAGATTCAATGATTTGCGCTTTCCCGTTTTCTTGGGCCAGCCCCACATTTGTAAAACAAAGAAAACTTGAGAGAACGAAAAAAAGAACAAAAATACCAAGACATTGAAATGTTGTTTTCATGATTGAGCCTTTTTTGTTGCCATGGAAAAATCTGGAATAAAGAGAATAAATAATAGATGGTTAGGACTCTGGCCCTTTACTCGACTTCAGTTGTTCTTGTTTTTTAGCTGTTTTTATCTTTTAGCAGATTTATTTCGATTTGTCAAATGCGCCTTATCTGTGTTGTAAGCAAATGAATTGTCCGGTTTTGCGCCAATTATCCGGGTTTTTCAATACTTTTGATACAAATGCAGGCTGTTGGTGACCACGGAGAGGCTGCTCAGGGCCATGGCCAGTGCGGCCAGCATGGGGTGGAGGTGTCGCAGTATTTCCGGCATTGCAGGAAACGGGGCCAGCACGCCGGCGGCCACCGGGATCAGGATGATATTGTAGCAGAAGGCCCAGAACAGGTTCTGCCGGATGGTCCGCAGGGTTTTCCGGCTGAGAGTCAGGGCCCGGGGGACGCCGGCCGGGCTGCCGGCGGCCAGAATGATGTCGCCGGTTTCAATGGCCACATCCGTGCCGGTGCCGATGGCGATGCCCACCTCGGCCTGGGCCAGGGCCGGGGCGTCATTAATCCCGTCGCCCACCATGGCCACCCGGGCCCCTTCGTTTTGCAGGTCCTGGATGGCCCGGGCTTTTTCCTCCGGCCGGACATCCGCCCGGACGGTGTCGATGTGAACCTGCCCGGCGATTTTTTCCGCAGTTTCGCGGTTGTCCCCGGTCAGCATGACCACCCGCAGGCCGGCCGTATGGAGGTTTTCCACGGCCGCGGCGGCTTCAGCCTTGATCCGATCGGCCACACTGATCACCCCCAGGGGACGGTCGTTGGCAAAAACCGCCATAACGGTTTTCCCCTCCGCCTGAAAGCGGTCGATGGTTTGCTCCAGTGCCGCCAGGTCCAGTAACTGCTCCCGGAACCAGCCGGGTTTGCCCACCAGAACGGAGCGTCCGTCGATCCGGGCGGATACTCCCCGGCCGCTGACCGCCTGAAACTGTTCCGGCTCCTGAAGCGCCAGCCGGCGGTTTTTCGCTTCCGCTACAATGGCCCCGGCCACCGGATGTTCCGAGCCTGTTTCCACCGAAGCTACGGTCCGCAGCAGTTCTTCGGCGGAGGCGCAGAAGGGCTCATGGGGCACCATGTCCATCACCGCGGGATTGCCTTCGGTGATGGTGCCGGTTTTGTCAAAAACCACGGTGTCCACGGAAGCCGCGGCCTGGATAACCTCTCCTTTGCGAAAAAGGATACCGTTTTCCGCGCCTTTGCCGGTTCCGGCCATGATGGCGGTGGGCGTGGCCAGCCCCAGGGCGCAGGGGCAGGCGATCACCAGCACCGCTACCAGACGGATCATGGCGGGAACGAATTCTCCGGAAAGCGACCACCACAGACCGAAGGTGATCAGGGCGGTGACAATCACTGCGGGAACAAAGACCGCCGCCACCCGGTCGGCCAGGGCCTGGATGGGGGCTTTGCTTCCCTGGGCTTCCTGGACCATCCGGATGATCTGAGCCAGGACGGTGTCTTTGCCCACGGCGGTGGCTTGAAACTTGAAGCGTCCCTGGCCGTTAATGGTGCCGCCGACGACCTCATCGCCGGAACCTTTGCCCACAGGCATGGGTTCGCCGGTGAGCATGGACTCGTCCACAAACGATTGACCTTCGGTGATAATCCCGTCCACCGGGATCCGCTCCCCGGGTTTGACCACCACCAAGTCTCCGGGACCGACTTCCGCCAGATCAATCCGGACTTCTTCGGTGTCCCGGATAACGGTGGCGGTCTGGGGGCGGAGACCGGCCAGTTTTTTGATGGCCCCGCCGGTTCGCCCCTTGGTACGGGCTTCCAGCATTTTCCCCAGCTTGATGAGAGTGATGATGACGGCCGCGGTTTCAAAATAGACGTGCGCGCCCAGGGCCGGGGAAAACATCACTCCCAGGGAGTAAAAATAGGCCACGGAAGAACCCATGGCCACCAGGACGTCCATGTTGGCGCTTTTGTTGACCAGGCTTTTCCAGCCACCGGTGTAAAAATCCCGGCCGGTATAGAACTGGACCGGCGTGGCCAGCAGAAAAAACAATCCGTTCACCCAGGCGGCCTGGCTCCAGGCCCCCAGAAGAGAAAAGTCCCGGCCCATGCTGAGAAGAAAAAGCGGCAGGGTAAAGATGGCGCCGACCAGAAATTTCCGGGTCTGATCAGTGATTTCCCGGTCCCGGGCCTGCTGCTCGGCATCATCGGCTTCGCCGGTTTCTGCCAGAGGATAGGCGCTGTAGCCCGCTTTTTCAATGGCGGCGATAATACCGTCCATGGAGATCGCTTCCGGATCGTAGTGGACGGTGACCTGTTCGGTGGCAAAATTGACTGCGGCTGCAGAGACGCCTCCGGTTTTTTTATTCAGCGCCCGCTCGATGTTGGCCGCGCAGTTGGCGCAGGTCATCCCCTGAACCCCCAGGGTAACGGTTTCTTCCGTCATCAGAAGCTTCCTTGGTATTTATGCGGCCGGATAATTGATTTCCCGCAGGGTGTCCAGAATCTGCTCCAGGGTGGCGGGCGCCTCCCATTCCACCGCGATGGTTTTCGCCTCCGGGTCTCCCTCCACCCGAAAAACGCCTTCAATTTCGCTCAGCTCGTTTTTGATGGTCATGACACAGTGGCCACAGGTGATGTTGGGTACGGACAGAATCTTGTTTTCCATGGGTCGGCCTCCTTACGAATACTAAATATTGCCAAATTCCGTACGGGAGATGATTTCTTCCTGCAAAGGGCGGCCCAGGTCGGTAAAAAAGGCGGAATATCCCGACACCCGCACCACCAGATCCCGGTGGTTTTCCGGATGTTCCTGGGCCTGGCGCAGCAGGGCATTGGAAACCACGTTGGGTTGAATTTCCATACCGCCCTGGGCGTAGTATCCTTTGACCAGGGCCACCATTTTCCGCAGGCGTTCTTCTCCCGCGAACATGGCCGGCAGAAATTTGAGATTGACCGCACAGCCGTTGGAGATCAGGCGGTGGTCCAGCTTGGAGACGGAGCGCAGGACGCCCAGCGGTCCTTCCTTTTCTGCGCCGTTGGACGGTGAGAGGCTGTTGGAAACCGGTGTTCCGGCCTTGCGACCGTCCGGGGTGGCTCCCAGGTACAGGCCTTCCAGAACATGCAGCCCATAGGAGAAAAAGCTGGGCCGGAAGGGACCGCCCCGGACGGATTTTCTGGCGGCCACGGTCCGGCAGAAAAAGGCACACAGCTCCCGGCCGATCTCATCGGCATAGTCATCGTCCGCGCCGTATTTGGGCGCTTTGTGCAGCAGTTTTTGCCGGAAGGCCTCGTGGGAGCGGAAATTGTCCGCCAGCATTTTCAGCAGTTCGGCAATGGAAACAGCGGCGGTGTCATATACGAAATATTTGATGGCCGCCAGCGCGTCCACGGCGGTGCCGAAGCCCCGCCCGCTGATGGAGGAGAAGTTGTAGTCGGCCCCGCCGTCGGTCATGTCCCGGGCGGTTTCCACACAGCTGGAAAGGGTGGCCGAGATATAGGGGTTGGGAAATTCCCGGCAATAGATGTCATCTTTTAAATTAACGGCCGCCGCCACCGTATCCACCATAAAAGCCACCTGCTGTTTGCAGGCCGCCATCATTTTTTCAAAGGAGGCAAAGGTGCGGGGATCGCCGGTGGCCGGACCGATCCGCTTGCCCATGACATGCAGAACACCGTTGTGCAGGGCCATTTCCAGGGCGGCCACAAAGGAGATGTCGTTACCGGAAGTACAGCCGAAGGTGTTGCCGTCGCCGGTGGGCTCCACACAGCCGATAACCCCGTAATCCCGGGCATCCCGGGTGTCCATGCCGCAGTTTTCCAGGGCGGCCACCACCATTTCATCGTTAAACAAGGCCGCTCCGGAGGTCCGGGTATAGGTATGCAGGGCCTTTTCCCAGAAGCGGGGCGGAGACTGTTCTGACAGCCGGATGGTAAAGCTGTTGCCCAGGGACTTGACGTTGGCAAAAGCGTCCAGGATGAGGTAGGACAAGTCGTTGACCGCATCCGCGCCGTTTTCATCCACGCCGCCCACGGTGGGCACACAGCTGTCCGATCCCAGTTCGTTGGCCGTGTTTTTGCCCGCATAGGGCAGGATCATGAGATTGGCCGACAGCTTGATCAGCAGTTCCTCCAGCAGCCGGACCGCCTGGTCATCGGACAACCGCCCCTGTTGTTTGTCGGCGGCAAAGAAGGGGTAGAGGTACTGGTCAAAACGGCCGATGGCCAGGATCCCGGCCATACCGTGGGCCACCAGTGCCCCTGTCTGGGTCAGCCACAAGGACTGGACTGCTTCATGAAAGTCCCGGGGCGGGTTCATGGGCACATGCCGGCACCGCTCGGCCACCGCCAGCAGGTGCTGCTGTTTCTCCGGGTCCGGTTCACCGGCGGCCATTTCCCCGGCTTTACGGGCGAACCGTCCGGCAAATGCTTCGATGGCCTCACAGCAGATCAAAACGGCCTCCAGAAAGGCTTTGCCCGCGGTATCGTTTTCCCGCTCCGCTTTCTGCAGACGTTCCTGCGCCCGGCGGGCCACGCCGTGGAATCCTTCCCGCAGAATATTTTTTTGCCCCAGTATCAGATGCCCCTGCACATCAAACACATTCATCACCAGGGCGGGGTTGTTGTGCAGCAGCTCCCGCAACCCCCGCCACATGTAAACCGGCCCGGCGCCCGGGACGCTGGTGACGTCTTTTAAGCGGCCCAGGTCCAGGTGCTTCAGGTGTTTGGCCATTTGCAAAGGATTGAAAGACGGCTTGAAATTGAGGCCGGCGTTTTTCCAGGCTTCTTTTTTGCGGTCCCGCACGGTCCGGTTTTTCCAGAAGGGCAGGATGTCGCTTTCCAGCTCTTTGCGGTCCGCCGGGGTAATATGAAACGGCTGCTGCTGGCGCTGCAGCAGAAAATCCAGTTCCATCTCCAGAATGGTATTGACATCACCCCGCTCCACCGGGATGACCACCCCGGTGGTTTTGCTGGAGCGATTGCCTACAATCTGCTCTCCGTCGATGATGGCAATCGTCATGTTGGTCAGGGTGTGCTGCAGGGCTCTGGCGGCGCGAAGGGCGGGGTGCCGGCCCGCGGTCTGCCGATAACTTTCCGTATAATAGCGGGCCCGCTCAATGCAGATCTCATAATCTGCAGACAGGATCAGGTCCTTGTACCATTGATTAAAGGGATGCAGGGCAGACATGGATTCTCCCGGCCGGGAAGGCTGACGCCGACGGTTTGGTCATTCTTGATAATCAATAAAAGAAGTATATCAGAAAGCCGGCCAAAAAGCAACGGTGATGTGCTGGCCGGGTTTTCATTGACAGGGCCGTCCCGGCCCAAATATAGTGAGAAAAGAAACGGCTTCCGCCCGGCTGAATGAAAATCAATCCCCATCCGGTTCAGGTTATGCACCGTTTTTCCGTACACAGCGAAGTTGTTACCGACACCCGAACCGGGCTGATGTGGACGCAAAACGCCGCCCTGTCCGAATTTCCCCTGACCTGGACAGAGGCCCTGGATTTTGTGGCCGGGCAGAACCGGTCCCGGGCCTGCGGCCATGATGACTGGCGCCTGCCCAACCGGAGGCAGCTGTTCAGCCTGATGAGCCGGGAGCAGATCAATCCCAGCCTGCCCGCCGGGCATCCTTTTGAAAATGTTTTCACCGGCTATTACTGGACCGCCACCAGTTGTGCCCGGCTGCCCGACCAGGCCTGGTACGTTCATCTGGGCGGGGCCCGGGTGTTCAAAGGCATGAAGCACGGCTCCTATATGGTCTGGCCGGTGCGGTTGGCTGCGGATATTCCCATGCAGGTGCTGCCTACCGGTCAGCGGAACTGTTATGATGCGCGGGGGCGGAAGATCGATTGCGCCAACAGCGGTCAGGACGGCGCTTTTCAATCCGGCCGGCCGGT
>CAZWCS010000077.1:0-12624 GCA_964632805.1 uncultured Desulfobacterales bacterium | reverse complement strand
CCGTTTCCCGCCGCAGAACGATTTGTCGCCCGGCTTCGCGTCGCAACCCCGTTGATTTCGGACCCCGGCGGGAGTATACTGGGTTCGTTTTTGGCGGCCGGCCGGTGACCGCTCCTCGCTTTGCCATCGAAGGAGCGCTCGTCTTCGACCGGGCTACCGGCCTGACCTGGACAAAAATAGCGGATGAGGTCGGCGGACCCCTGGACTGGACTTCCGCCAGACAAAGGGTAGAGCGTCTGAATCAACAGCAGGGCCATGGATATACGGATTGGCGGTTGCCCCATATCGTGGAACTGGAGAGCCTGACGGATATGGATACCCATTCCCCGGCCCTGCCGGCGGGACATTCCTTTGTCGAGGTGGGTGATGCCTGCTGGTCGGGTACGACCAGCCGCTATGACACCGACTACGCCTGGGTTTTGTATCTGCGCGACGGTGCCGTGGGGGTGGGATATAAGCGGTTGGCGGAATTTTATCTCTGGCCGGTCCGGGGCACGCCGTTTTTCCCGGAGGCGGATGCTGTGATGGGAGAAGGGTGAAACCTTTCCACCAAAGGAGGCCATATGCAGGAACAACAACTGACCGTAAACGACTGTTCCCTCTACTGTGCGGAAGACCGCACCGGCACCGGCCGGGCGGTACTGCTGCTGCACGGAGCCAAATTCAATGCCGCCACCTGGCGCCAGTTGGGCACTTTGAGCGCTTTGCAGCAGGCGGGCCATCCTTTTCATGCCCTGGATATGCCCGGTTTCGGAAAATCCCCGGCCTGTGATATTACGCCGGTTGAAATTCTGCAGGCGTTTATTCGGCAGGAGCAACTGGACCGGCCGGTGCTGGTGGGACCCTCCATGGGCGGCGGCATCTGCTTGAATTATTACTTCACCTGGCCCGAAACGGTAGGAGGGCTGGTCCTGGTGGGTTCGGTGGGCCTGGACCGCTATCGGGATCGCTTCCGGGAAATTGCGGTTCCCTGTCTGCTGGTCTGGGGGGAGAATGATACCATTTCCCCGCCGGCCAACGGCCGCTTTCTGGAAGAAGAAATTCCTCACGCGGAACTGGTGCTGCTGGAAAAGGCCGCCCATCCCTGTTACCTGGATCAGCCGGAGACCTGGCACCGGGCGCTGATCACCTTTCTGGAGCGGCTCTGATTTTGGCTTTCCTCACTCCGTGGGCAGATCCACCTTGTTGGCAATGAGGTGGTCGATGACCGATTCGTCGGCAATGGTGGAGGTGTCGCCCAGCTCGTCCAGCTTGTTGGCGGCGATTTTTTTGAGGATGCGCCGCATGATTTTGCCGCTGCGGGTTTTGGACAGCCCCTCGGCCCATTGAATGACGTCGATGGTGGCAATGGGGCCGATCTCCTTGCGAACCAGTTGGATCAGCTCCGTTTTCAGCACCTCCGTTGGGGTGGCGCCGGTCTTTAGAATCACAAACGCATAAATGCCCTGGCCCTTGACCGGGTGGGGAAAGCCCACTACGGCAGCCTCGGCCACGTCGTCGTGGAGGACCAGGGCCGATTCCAGTTCCGCCGTGCCCAGGCGGTGGCCGGAGACATTGATGACATCGTCAACCCGCCCCACAATCCAGAAATAGCCGTCTGCATCCTGTTTGGCGGCATCGCCGGTGAAATACATGCCGGGTGCCTGGCTGAAATAGGTTTTGATAAAGCGGTCATGGTCGCCGTAGACCGTACGGGCCATGCCCGGCCAGGGGCGGCGGATGCAGAGAAAGCCCTCTGCCTCGGGGTCGGTCACTTCCGCGCCGTTGTCGTCTACAATCACCGGATCCACCCCGAAAAAGGGAAAAGAGCAGGAGCCCGGCTTGATGGGGGCCACCCCGGGCAGGGGAGTCAGCATGTGGCCGCCGGTTTCGGTCTGCCACCAGGTGTCGATGACGGGGCACCAGTTCCGGCCCACATAGTGATAGTACCAGCGCCAGGCTTCGGGGTTGATGGGTTCGCCCACCGTGCCCAGCAGGGTCAGGCTGGACAGGTCGTGTTTTTCCACATGTTCGGAGCCCTCCTTGGCCAGCGCCCGGATGGCGGTGGGCGCGGTGTAAAATTTGTTGACCCGGTATTTTTCCACGATGGCCCAGAAGCGGTCAAAATCCGGGTAACTGGGTACTCCTTCGAACATGACGCTGGTAAAGCCGTTGATCAGGGGGCCGTAAACAATATAACTGTGACCGGTAATCCAGCCGATGTCGGCCGTGCACCAGAAAATTTCTTCCGGTTTAAGATCAAAGACATGTTCGCAGGTCATGGCCACATGGAGCAGATAGCCCCCGTGGGTATGCACCACGCCTTTGGGTTTGCCGGTACTTCCGCTGGTGTACAGGATGAACAGGGGGTCTTCCGCATTCATTTCTTCCGGTTCCACAAAATCGGGCAGGTCCGGAACGTTCAGCAGGTCGTGCCACCAGCAGTCCCGGGCCGGCTGCATGGCCGCTTCCGCGCCGGTGCGCTGCACCACGATTACCGTGGATACCCGGGGGCATTTTTTCAGGGCTTCATCCACGTTTTTTTTCAGGGGCACCGCTTTTCCGGTGCGAAATCCGCCGTCCGCGGTGATCACTACCTCGGCCCCGCAGTCGGAAATCCGGTTGGCAATGGCTTCCGCGGAAAATCCCCCGAAAACCACGCTGTGAATCGCCCCCAGGCGGGCGCAGGCCAGCATGGCCACCGGCAGTTCCAGAATCATGGGCAGATAGATAATCACCCGGTCCCCCCGTTTTACCCCGGCCGACCGCAGGGCCGCGGCCGCGGCATTGACCCGGGAGTACAGGTCGGCGTAGGTGACGGAGCAGGCGTCCCCGGGGTCGTCGCCTTCCCAGTAGTAGGCGATCTTGTCGCCGATTTCCTGCAAATGCCGGTCCAGACAATTGTAGCAGGCATTGAGTTTGCCCCCGCCGAACCATTCAATGCGCGCGCTGTGAAAATCGTAATCCAGGACCCGCTCCCAGGGGCGGGACCAGGTCAGATATCGTTCGGCCTGCCGGCCCCAGAAGGTCTCGGGAGATTCGAGGGACTCCCGGTACAGCTTTCGGTATTGTTCTTGTCCGCGGATGTGGGCGGTTTTCTGGTATTCTTCCAGGTGGGCGTCGTACCATTTGGGTTCTTCTGTCATACCGGCCTCCTTTTCAGCCTTTGCGCAGGATTATTATGATGGGTCCGGGGATGTTTTATCGGTGGCCTTTTTTGCAAAATCGCAGCGCAGCACCAGCACATCATCTTCGCGCCTGGCGCTTACCGGATCGGGCAGGGTTTCAAAAAGCCGTTTCATGGCCCGGTTGGTGGGATCGGTATAGGCGACCAGGCCCCTCAGTCCGTTTTCCCGGGCGGCCTGGGCCAGCTTCTGCAGCAAAACGGTGGCAATTCCACAGCCCCGCCACGGGCGGGACACGGAAAAAGCCACTTCCGCAATATCTTTGGGCCCTTCCCGCATATAGGCACCCACGCCGATAACCGTGCCGAATCCGAAGGCCCCGGTCAGGGCCACCAGGGTGAGGTTGTCGATGTAGTCGATTTCCACCATGTCTTCGATGTCATCCCGCAGAAAGCGGGTTTTTTCGTAAAAAAAGCGGGCGATGACATCTTCTTTGTCCAATTGATAAAAGTGCTCCTGAATCCGCCGGCCGTCCACCGGCTTGGCCGGTCGGAATTTTACGGTTTGCTCCCCGAAGGTGCGGGTTTCTTCCCGCCCCACCGGGTAGACGCTGCGTAATGACTCGCGCAGCCGGCGCCGGGGGCTCATCAGGCCTAATTCCCGGGCCCGTTCAAAGAGTTCATCGCGGAAATCCGGATGGGCCAGGCTGATCATGGCGATGGCCCGTTCCTCCAGGTTTTTTCCGAAAAGGTTGACCGCCCCGTATTCGCTGACCACATAATAGGCGTCGCTGCGGGGCACCACCACGGCGCTGCTGGTCAGTTTCGGGACGATTCGGCTGGTTTTTCCGTCCAGGCTGGTGGAAGGGATCAGCAAGATGGACTTGCCCCCCGGGGCGGCGGTAGCCCCGCGCACAAAATCCATGATGCTGGAGACCCCGGCAAAATAGTGATGGGGCAGGGCATCCACCGAGGCCTGTCCGGTGAGATCCATTTCCATGACCATGTTAACGGCCATCATTTGGTTGTGGCCGGCGATAACCGCCGGATTGTTGACATAGTCGGAGGGGAAAAATTCAAGAGAAGGATTGTCGTGGATAAATTCGTACAGGTTCTGCGAACCCACGGCATTACTGGCCACGATTTTTCCTTCGTTGATTCCTTTGCAGCGGTTGGTGATTACCCCCCGGGAAACCAGGTCCATGATGCCGTCAATCACAAACTGGGTATGCACGCCCAGGTCGTTTTTTTCCGCCAGCGCCAGCAGAATGGCCTTGGGGGTGGCGCCCAGCCCCAGTTGAAAGGTGGCCCCGTCGTCAATGAGGTTGGCCGTGAGGGTGGCGATTTTATGGGCGCTTTCAAATTCCGGCAGTTCCCCGATGGTCAGCAGGGGTTCTTCTTTTTCCACAATGGCGTCCACTTCGTTGACATGGAGGAAGCTGTGGCCCATTACCCGGGGCATAGCCGGATTGACCTGGACGATGACCCGGTCGGCGGCCCGGGCTGCGGCCAGGCCGATGTCCACCGACAGGCCCAGGCTCATCCAGCCGAAATCGTCCGGCGGCGACGTCTGCAGCAGGGCGGCTTGCAGCGGCAGATGCCGGTTGCGGAACAGGTCGGGGACGGTGGAGATATGGATGGGGGTCAGAAAGGGCTTGCTCTGTGCCAGATGGCGGGCGCCGCCGGAACCGTGATAAATATTGCGGATCTGAAAGCGGTCGCCCGAGTCCCCGCCGGCCAGCAGGGTCAGAGGAGAGTTGGCCAGGCTCATCAGGCGCACGATTTCCAGGCCGGAAAATTCGTCGGCCAGAGAAACCAGGGTTTTGACCAGGTGCTGGGGTTCCCCGCAGGAAGAACCGATAAAGATGCGGCGACCGGACTGAATTTCCCGGAGGGCAGCTTCGGCGCTCATGGTTTTGGTAACGTATTCGTCCGGCCAGTAACTGCTGCGTGTCATGAAGGGATGAAAGGCTTGGGGGTTGCTCTTGTGGTTGTCGTTCGCGTCGTCTCCGGCGTCAAGTTTTACATTTATTATAGCATAATAAGGCCGGCGGGACAATGATTTTCGTTTCGGCCATATATTCACTGCTGATGAAAAGAACCCATGACATATTCTCCGTATATTTTATCACTTTGCGGAATATCGCTGAAGCAAAAAAAAACGGCAACAAGAAACTGCTTGCTGCCGTTTTTGCTTCGGATATCGGGTAAGTGTTACGCCGCGCCAACCTCCTCTTTGACGGTGATGGCCAGCTTGTACAGCACCGTCAGGATCAGGGCACCGGCGCCGTAAACCCCGATGGAAATGGCAATTTCCGGAAGGGTGGGAATGTAGTCGATAACGTGATGCAGCGGAGTGGGGATGAATCCCCCGGAGATCATGCCCAGCCCCTTGTCGATCCAGATGCCCACAAACAGGATGACGCAGCAAAAGGCCAGGATGGTTTCGTTGCGGCGCAGGGCCGGAATCAGCAGCAGCCCGATGGCCAGCAGCATCAAAAACAGCGAGGTCCACATCCATATCACCAGCGCCCCGTGCCCGTGTACGCCCACAAACAGATATTTCAGGTGGATCATATGCCCCGGAATATTGCTGTAAAAGGCCACGAATACCTCACAGGCGAAGAAAAAGACATTGGCGATCAGGGCGTAGGTGACAATCCGGGCAATGCCCTGAATGGCTTCGGTGCCGGCGTCAAATCTGGTGAATTTCCGCAGAATCAGGGCCAGCAGGATAATCAGGGCCGGGCCGGCGGCAAAGGCCGAGGCCAGAAAGCGCGGGGCCAGAATGGCGGTCAGCCAGAAGTGGCGCCCCGGGAGACCGCAGTACAGGTAAGCGGTTACGGTGTGAATACCGAAAGCCATGGGGATGGAAAGATAAATCAAGGGCTTGACCCACAGCGGCGGCGCCACGGCATGACGCTCCGCCTCCAGCACGGTCCACCCGACCACCAGATTTAACACCAGATATCCGTTTAAAACCAGCATATCCCAGAAGAGCATGGAGTTGGGGGTGGGATGGAGCATGACATTAAACGCCCGCATGGGCTGCCCCAGGTCGGCGATAATGAACAGGCCGCACATGGCAATCGCGGCGATAGCCAGAAATTCCCCCAGGATGGTGATTTTTCCGAAGACTTTGTAGTTGTGCAGGTAATAGGGCAGCACCAGCATAACCCCTCCGGCGGCCACGCCCACCAGGAAGGTAAACTGGGCAATATAAAATCCCCAAGTAACATCCCGGCTCATACCGGTTACCCCCAGTCCTTTCTGGAACTGCAACAGATAGACCAGAAACCCCAGGCCCGTAATGGCACCGAACACAATCAACAGCGCCCAGTACTTTTTGTTTCCTTTGATCGCTATATCAAGCATAACCACCTCATAACTGAAAAACTAAACAATGTAATAAACAGACGGCCCCGTACCCAGTGACGGTTTCCTGCGGATGGTAAAATTTTCCCGCAGGGCTTTGCGCACCTCGGAATCGGGATCATCCAGATCACCAAACAAAATGGCGCCGTTGGAGGCTTCCACGCAGGCCGGCATTTTGCCTATGGCCAGACGTTCCGCACAGAAGTTGCATTTTTCCACCACCCCTTTCATGCGGGTGGGAAAATCAATGTTAATCTCCTTGTCCTCCAGCCCCTGGCGCGGATCCCGGAAGTTGAAGCTGCGGGAACCGTAAGGACAGGCCGCCATGCAGAACCGGCAGCCGATGCAGCGGTGAAAGTCCATCAAAACAATGCCGTCTTCCCGCCGGAAGGTCGCCTTGGTGGGGCAGGCCCGGACGCAGGGTGGATCTTCGCAGTGATTGCAGAGGGTTAAAAACGGCGTATATTTCAGCCGGTCGGCCAGAAATTCGTTTTCCTTGTCCGGAAAGGTGTTTTCAAATTCCTCTTCCCATATCCATTTGATCTCGTGCCGCTTCCGGTCATTTTCGGTGAGCAGGTCGGTTTCAAAGTCGGGCACATTATGAACCTTGTGACAGGCTTCAATAATGGGCTCCAGGTCCGAAGCGGACCGGAATTTGCGGGTGTCGATCACCATGCCCCAGTGTTTGGCCGTCAGGGCCCGGCTGTTTTTTACCGTTTTTCCCGGCGACTGATTGCCGGCAAGAAGGTCGGCTTGATGCGATTCCGCCAAGGCTGTCAGGGCCGGGGCAGCGGCCAGACCGGCAGCGGCCAGGCCGGCTGTTTTCAGAAATTGTCTCCTGCTGTCTTCCATTACTCCGCCTCCTTCGTATTGTGGCAATCCCAACAGTACGGCCGCACGGATGCATAATCGTGGCAGCGGTCGCAGAATTTGTCCTTGTTGGAATGGCAGTCCAGACAGGTATTGGTAAGGCTCATATTAAATTCTTTGCCTTCGCTGTTGATGTAAGTCCGGTCGGCATGCCGCACTACCGCCTCCCGCCAGGCATCCAGAAGCTGCATGTGCTCGGTGGTGATATACTCCAGCGGCTCCACACAGTGCTCGGCTTTTTTCGCTTTTTCGGTGAGTTCCAGTTCGGGAGAATTCACCTCGGTGCCGAAATTCCACCAGAACGGTGCGGTGATCACCACGAAAAATAAAATCAGTCCGGTAACGATCAATCCTTTATTCTTCATCTGCGTCTTCCTCCTCTGCTCCTAGCGGTTCTCCGCGCAGGTCCATCTCCCGTTTTCCCTCTCCCGGGAACACCAGAGCATTGGCCACCAGTTCGTGCAGACCGGTCACATCCACTTCCGGAACCCAGTATTCCATCAGCGCCGGGAAGACGGCCCGATCAATGGCGCAGACACATCCCAGCATGTTGACGCCGAATTTTTCATGAACATATTTGACGGCGTTGGCCCGCGGCAAGCCCCCGGCCATGCGCAACTCCATGTTTTCTCCGGCGTTTAGTCCGGCGCCGCTGCCGCAGCAGAACGTCTGCTCCCGAATCGTGTTGGTCGGCATTTCATAAAAATGATTGCAGACGTTGTTGATGACGTAACGGGGTTCGTCCAGCAGCCCCATACCCCGGGCGGGATTGCAGGAGTCGTGATAGGTGAGTTTGATATGGTCGTTGCGGGAGGGGTCCAGATTCAGCTTCCCGTGTTTGATCAGATCCGCAGTAAATTCCGCCAGATGAACCATCTTGGTGGAGCAGGCGTTTTCAAACTTGGTCCCGGTGATCGGAGAAACCGGTTCTTCCAGAAAATCGGCCGGTCCGTTCATGGTATCCATATATTGATGGATGACCCGCCACATGTGGCCGCATTCTCCGCCAAGGATCCATTTGACGCCCAGCCGCCTGGCTTCGGCGTACATTTTGGCATTCAGCCGTTTCATGGTTTCGTGGGAAGTAAAGAAACCGAAATTGCCGCCTTCCGAAGCATAAGTGCTCCAGGTGACATCCAGGCCGTACTCTCTTTTCAGGTAATCAAAGAGCAGCATATAGCCCATACAGGTATAGGTACCCGGATCGGCAAAAACGTCCCCCGAAGGGGTAATAAAGAGGATGTCCGCCCCTTTTTTGTTCAACTGCGGCGGTTCGATGGCAATGCCGGTGAATTCTTCGATATCATCCACGAAGAAATCCAGCATGTCTTTATAGGCATGGGGCTGGATACCGAGATGATTGCCGGTGCGGTAGCAGTTGGCCACCGGGGCCGCGATCCAGTCAATATTCAAACCGATCAGGTTGAGCAGTTCCCGGCCCATGATGGTGATTTCCGCCGTATCAATACCGTAGGGACAGAAGACGGAACAGCGCCGGCATTCCGTACACTGAAAAAAGTAGTACCACCACTCTTTCAGAACATCTATGGTCAGGTCCCGGGCGCCGGAAATTTTGGTGCCGAAAATTTTTCGGATCAGCCTGCCGGCGGCGGTAAAATCGTTCCGGTAGACCGAACGCAACAGTTCCGCCCGCAACACCGGCATGTTTTTGGGATCCCCCGTGCCCAGAAAGAAGTGGCATTTGTCCGCGCAGGCACCGCACCGGACGCAGATATCCATGAATACCTTGAAGGTTCGGAACCGTTCCAGGCGTTCCTTGAATCCTTCATGGAGGATCTGCTGCCAGTTGTCCGGAATCTTCCAGTCGTCTTGCAGCGGATCCCATTCCCGGGGGTTGGGCAGGCCTACGTATTCCACGTTGGAAGGTTTGGAAGCGTAACAGTAAATGCCTTCCCGGATCTCTATGGGCGTGTCCATCCAGTCCGTGCGGGGGGGGCGGTTATCCGCCGCTTTCTCCAATAATTCCTCGGGTTTTATGTCGTTTCCCATCTATGCTTGCTCCTTTTCCACTGGTATTCCAGCTTCTATCATCTTGTCACGGAATTCTTCCTCATATTCCTCATAGGTATGGGTTTTGACGGAATAGTTCCAGGGGTTGACATGGTGTTGCATCCGGGTGGTGTTGGCCAGATTCCGGGTGGGGGAAAGAAAAATGCCGCCGAGGTGCATCAGCTTGCTGAAGGGAAAATAGGCCACCAGCACGCTGACCAGAAACAGGTGGATATAGAAAAGGGCACCCACACCCTCGGGAATAACCGGGTGAAAGGCCACCAGCCCCATGGCGAAGGTTTTGATTTCCACGATGTCCACTTTGGCGAAATAGCGCATCAGAATGCCGGTGAAGGCGATGCCGAGAATGATGAACAGGGGAAAATAATCCGAGGCCAGGGAGATGTATCGGATCTGGGCCAGAAATATCCGTCTTCCCAGCAGCACCAGGGCCGCCGCCAGCAGGGCGATCCCGGACAGGAAGACTGCCGGCAGCCCGATGACGAAGACCGGCGAGAAAAATTCCACCCGGAAAAAGCTGTCGGCGTTTTCCAGAAAGGTGATCAGCAGGGGGGTGGGTTCAAAGAAAAAGCGCAGATGCCGCAGAATGACCACCAGAAAGGCGTAATGGAAGACCAGGGCCGTAATCCAGAGAACGATTTCCCAGCGGTAGGAAAGCTTATAGCCTTCCTTGAATTTGGCCTTGGTGTTGCGGAAAAGCGAGCGGAACAGAAAAATTTCCAAAACCATGCGGATCAGAACCCCCGGAAGGGTATCGGGATTGTCGATTTTGTTCTGTTTGATCCAGGGCAGGGATTTCTGCTGGCCGCAGGTGGTCGGAATACGGAAGGGCACATAGGACTTGGCCCAGTCCAGGATGCGGCTGGCAAAGCCGATGATAAAGCAGAGAATGGCCGCATAGGGGATAAGCACGCCGAAAAAATAATTCATTCCCCAGGCATCAATGCCGGTCCATGCCAGCAGGATCAGGACGATCACCACCGCCAATGAGAACAAATAACTTACATTCATCGAGACAACCTTTCTTATTAGTGGTTAACAAACACCGTAACGTATCACATGTATTTTTCCGGCTGCGCGCCGGTATCTGTTTATTCGGGTGCCGGTTGCCCGGTGGGCTCCATATCCCTGACCAGACCGGCTTTCTCAAAGGCCTTAAAGGTCCGGTTGCGGACTTCGTAAGCCCGGAGACTGTAAATTTTTTCCCGGCATTCCATGTACTTGTCAAAGGCGATCAGGGCCAGTCCCTCCACGGTTTTATCCAAAGCTTCCAGCAGTTCCGGGGTGGCGGCGGATTTGTCCACCTGCTCGCGGATAATGTCTTTCAGGAAAAAGATAAAGGCCACCGAAGCCGAGGCGGAGAAATCCTGCACCGCCCGTACACGGATGGCTGCATCCAGGGCTTCTGCCAGCTCCTTCCGGCCGGCGCCGTTTATCAGACCGTCCAGCACCCGTTCCAGGCTCTCCGACAGGCTGCCGGCCACCGGGTTGGCAAAGCGATCTTTTTCTTTGGAAAAAAAAGAACCCGTTTCCGGGGGATAAGTGGCCATCACCCGCTCAAACCATTTTCGGGCAATGGCCTTTTTGTTTTTGGCAATAACGGTTTCCACACGTATTTTCAAGATAAATGCCTATATTCTTAATACAAAAAAACTGGTTTAAACGGGTCTTATACCCAAACAAAATTTTTCTGTCAAGAAAAATCAACATTTTCCGGTTCTGCCGAAAGGTCAAATGGCTGGAAATTCGGTTTCAAATCTTGCCTTGACAAAGGCAATGGGAAAATGTTAAAGAAACCCTTGGCTTTGATTCGGGGCGTGGCGCAGTCTGGAAGCGCACTTGCATGGGGTGCAAGGAGTCGCAGGTTCAAATCCTGCCGCCCCGACCAATAAAATCAAATGGTTATGGTTTCCCCCCAGCTCTTTTTTGTGCCAAAATCGCTTTGGGTACAAATTTGGGTGCAAAAATTTGAAGAAATTTAAGTGGTTAAAAGATAAAGGCCCGGCTCTAAATATCCGGCATCGACACGCCGCATCTCTCCATCCGAATTTTTCCTGACATGATGAGATTCCGCATTTTAAATATTTTCAGCATAGTCCCATAATCTCCCCCTACGCTCAACCTTCCTTGACGGGCCGGTGATTATGCCGGCTGATGGATGCCTCCTTCAAAATCAGGTACATTTTAAAACCGGCGGTTTTGATACATTTTCGCGCCGCCGGCAGCAGAAAATACCGTTTATTGCAGGTTTTTTTGAAAAAAACGCAACACTTTGGCAACACCCCCTCGCGCGGGGGAATCCCAAAAAAAGGATTAGTCCCGAGCACTCGGTTCGCTCGACTCGGGACTAATCCTTTTTTGTTGGCCATTCTAAACAGATTTAATCTTCAACCCAGCCTTTTTTGCCGCCGAAAGTTGTTGGTTGTCTGACGATACGAACAACTCGGCGTTCCAGGCTAAAGCACAAGCTACATGAAGGGCATCCATTGCCCGAAGCGGTGATGATTCAAGGATTTTAGTCGACATCCTTATTACTTCTGATGTCAGATTAATTATTACAGCATCTCGAACATCATCTGATAAATGCTGTTTGATAGTAAGATATTCTTGGTGGGAAAAACTTTTTTCCCGAAGTCGACGGTTCAGAGCGGATATAATTTCTGGGACGCAGATAACACTGAGGCATACCTCTGTCGCTTTATAACAAATGCCGTCAACAAGCTGACTTCCTTTTTCCTCAATATATCTTTTCGCAAATGCTGAAGAATCAAAGAACGTTTTCACGTTCACGCTCCTCTAAAATAGCTGACGACAATTCCATTCCTTTTATGGAGAGTCTCAAACCGGGTTTTTTCCATGAAGGTAGCCCTCCAAGTTTAGACGGAGGAGAGATTTCCGCAATAGGTTTCCCATGACGCAAAACGGTGATAATTTCTCCCCTCTCAACCGCAGAAAAAAGACTAGATGCATGTTTACGAAATTCAGTGAATGTTATTGTTCTCATCTGTAACTCCTTTAGCTTTATGTACATAAACGTACATAAAAATGTACAGATTGTCAAGTTTTTTATGGCCAACGTTGGAAGAAGCCAGGAGCAGCCAGGGATTTCACCGACTTGGTTAATGATTTTGGTTGTTCAACCCCCCGATATTTCAAAACCCGAGTGCCCTGGCTGTCCACTTGAGCTTCATGGTGTGTGCCGGGCACGGCACATGTTCTTAAAAGTAAGCCAAATATATCAGGAT
>CAZWCS010000076.1:0-20577 GCA_964632805.1 uncultured Desulfobacterales bacterium | reverse complement strand
GGTAAAAACCGAGTCAGGAACGGAAAGCCGACCACGCAATCTAGATGCGAGAGCACGCAAATGGCCCGAGGCATTGTCGTATGCCCCGAAAAGCCATGGTACGGCGGGTACATTCACGAAAACCAGCCCTCCGGGCCTGACCAGCGTTAAAAGATTTTGAATAAAGGTGCGTGTATCCGCTACATGTTCCAGGATATCAAAAAGAAAAACCAGATCATATTTTCGATAAAATTCGGGGCGCATATCCATTATGTCGTAATAGTATAAAGATCCCCGGCCTCTCTTGGCCTTTTGCAGGGCCTCCATGCTCAAATCCGTGCCATCGATTTTCCAATTTGTACGGGACTCAAGCTGGTCCCTTAACAGCCCCGCTCCGCAGCCCACATCCAGAGCGTTGAAGTCTGCGTTTTTGTCCAGTCTGAGATCGCCCATAAGCTTCCAGAGGACGGCGAATCGCCAATGGGACCAGAAGTGGGATTCTATATGAAAATCGAACCATACGGACGGATACAGACTTTTTTGAACCGGAGACAGGACGGTAATAAAATCGGCCTCTCTGTTTTTATTTATCGTTTTTCCGGCCATCACACTTTTTCAAAACGCCCCTCTATCCATTTTCAAAAAAATCCGAAAACGGCCCGTTGTCAGGCAGCGAACTCAATAACCGTAATCTATAGCAATCCCAGGATTTGGTGTCAAACAATCCGTATAAAACCGCCGGAGAAAAGCTGAACGGGCTTGACCATCCCCTGCCTGACCATAACCGATAAAAATGGCGAAAAAACCGGGTTCGCGACGCCCGACGTCATACAGATTCAATCGGTTGTATCCGGACCCTGCTTTCCCATAAGGAGTTTTTGCAGATTTTTCCGGGCCGTTTCATACCGGGGATTCAATGCCAACGCTTTTTGCAGACATGCTCTGGCCGCCTCCAACGCCCCCTTCTGTGCCAGAGCCGAAGCCATATTATTATATATCTTACATTTCACCGGGGCCTCTTCCAGGGCCGCCTTATAGTGGGCAATGGCTTCATCAATCTCCCCGGCCTCCACCAGCAGATTGGCCAGATTGTTATGGGTCAGGGCAAACCGCGGGCGCAGAGCCAGGGCTTTCCGATAATAAGCAACAGCCTGTCTGGTATCACCCCTGGCGGCATAAAGCACACCGAGTCTGTCATAAAGGTAAGGATTGTCAGGGGTAAGCGCGAGGGCTTTCCGGTAATAGACCTCGGCATCGTCCATCAGTCCCCCCCGAAACAGCATATTGGCGAAATTATAATAAATCCGTTCGGGAAAGACATTGGCCACGGGATAAAACATATTCCCGCATTGATAGAAGGTCAGCATATTTTTCCAGCAACCGACCTGCTGCCGGGAAAGGATCATGAGTATGGGAAAAAGAACAATAAGCAGCCCCAGGGAGAAGACCCTGGCATACCGGATTCTTCGTATAAGATCATATCCGCCCCAGACCACCATAAGCAATATTCCCATTCCCGGAATATAGGCGTAGCGGTATGATATCAGGTCAAGCTGAGACACGTTGATACATACGGAAATACTTATTGCCCCCAGAAACCAGAACCAGCCGGTAAGAAGGTAAAGCCGATTTCGGGACAGACGCAGAATCAGAATGGTAACCAGAAACAAAAAAAGCGCCAGACCACCGCTGGAAAAAAGGGACAAGTCGGAAGATGCTATGGATTGAAAAAAGTTCAGTCTGTGGGGTAAGAAAAAAATGAGCAGATATAAAAAATAGGACAGGGAGGCGTGATCAAGCCAGGACCCGATAAAAGGGACAACCTCGATTCTGCCGTAAAAGGGCGTACTCCTGTACAAAGACAATGTCAATACGCCGTAAGCCAGGGCGATAAGAAGCAGAGGAATTTTGTCTTTGATCAGCAAAACAGCCGTTTGTCTCACGGATATCAGCAAACCTGTTTTGACAGGACGCACAGCCCCTGGAAACGATTCCCGCTTCAGCCGGTTGAGCGGCCACAGGTCCACCAGGATTAATACCAGCGGAAGGTACACGATTTCCGGTTTTGCCATGAGGCCGAGAATAAAACAGATAATAACCGGCAGATATCTTACCTTGTTTGGCCGGAGGACATAACCAATATAAAACAGAATTGACCCTAAAAAGAAAAAGGCGGAAAACAGAGAAACCCGGGCAGACAGCCAGGCCACGGCTTCCACGTTGACCGGATGAACCGCAAACAGGGCCGCCAGGAGAGCGCTGCGCCATATATGCCCGGTCCCCGTACGGAAGACCCAGAAAAGAAGAATGGCATTGGCAACGTGAAACAACAGGTTGACCAGGTGATACATGCCATATTCACGTCCAAACAGCAGGTATTCCAGCATCAAGGAAAGCATGACAAGCGGCCTGCGGTAAGGGAAAAGTTCTCCTTTGGCAAAGGCGCCCCGGAGACTGAAATCCTTCTCAAGAGCGTGCTTTTCCGCATAATGAACAACCGCATGGTCATCGAAATAAATAAGTGAAAAATTCCGGACCGGAAAATATAAAGCAAAAACAGCAACGCCTATGACCAGGCAAAGGAATATTTCTGTTCGATATTTCAACATATGGAAAATCCTGACCTGACAAAAATCCTGCGGGGGCCGGAACCGCGGCGTCAGAATATCACGCGAATTTCCGCTGGCCGGATTCTTTATTCTTCCCTGCGGACAAAAAACCGGCAATTGCGTATATGAACCTCACCTGTATGTCAATTGAGGCTATAGCAAGACCGGCCGGAGTGTCAATATTTTTCCCGCAGCGAAATTTCCAGATATTCCGGGAAGGTAATCATATCGCCGACAGGCAGAAACCAGACCGGATGAACCGTTTGGCACGTTTTTTGTTAGCATTTCCGGAAAAAGTTTGCAAAAATCATCAGGAATAAACCAACAACCCCATACGACCGGGAGGCACATCATGACAAAAACACTGCGACAGACATGCACTTGCAAACATTGCGGCAACGAAGCGGAAATGGAGATCACCTGTACCCTGTCCGACTATGAAGAAGCGCTGGAAAAAAAGCAGGAACAACCGTCCGGGGAAGCCCCCAGAGTAAAAGGGACCGGCGTCTGCACCAGTTGCGGCAGTGAAGCCGACATGTGGATTGATATTTAAAGGAGGCAGTCGGCGGCGAACTGTTGTTTAAAGACTGAATCTGTTTTAAACACAAACACCAAAACGTTACCGGTAACGTTACAAATTGATGGAGAAAAAAACCTCATGAACAGCCCAGGGAGCGCTTTAACCCGTTTCGCCACTTCCCGGCCCAAGATGGTGACCATGATCATGGTCCAGATAACCATTATTCTGGCCTTACTGGCCTTGTTGCCCACCTTCTGGCCCGGCACCTTTTCCAGCCTGCATCCCCTGGAAGTCGATACCGACCCGGAAAACATGCTTCCGCATGATGCCCAAGTGCGCGTCTTCCACGATAAAATGAAAGCGGAGATGGCCCTTTATGACATGATCGTGCTGGGCGTGGTCAACGAAGAACACCCGGACGGCGTTTTCAACCCGGAATCACTGGAAAAAATCTACCAGCTCACCGAATATGCCAAAACCCTGCGCTGGCCCTCACCGAACAATCCGGAAGAAGAAGAGGGGGTGATCGAGGCCGATATCATCGCCCCTTCCACCGTAGATAACATCGAACAGGGGGAACAGCCGGGGGTGGTCAACTTTGAATGGCTGATGAAAAAGCCGCCGCAAACCGCGGAAGCGGCCCGGGCGATCCGGGAAAAGGCGGAAAACATCCCTTTTCTGGACGGCACCCTGATCTCCGAGGACGGCCAGGCCCTGTGTATCTACCTGCCCATAACTTCCAAAGACATGAGCAGCAGAATCTACGATCTGCTGAATGAAAAGATCGCCACTTTGCAGGGGCCGGAAAAGTATTATATCACCGGCCTGCCGGTGGCCGAAGACGTTTTCGGTGTAGAGATGTTCAAACAGATGGCCATTTCCGCGCCCATTGCCATGGTGGTCATTTTTGTGCTGATGCTGATTTTTTTCCGCAACCTGCTGCTGATCCTGTCGCCCATGATCGTAGCCCTGGTCTGTGTGGTCCTGACCATGGGCCTGCTGGTGGTCACGGGAAACACCGTCCATATCATGAGTTCCATGATCCCCATTTTTATCATGCCCATTGCCGTGCTGGACGCCGTGCATATTCTGTCGGAATTTTTCGACCGCTACCCCGAAACCCGGGAACGGGAAAGCACCATTACAGGGGTGATGGACACGCTTTTCATGCCTATGCTCTACACCTCCATCACCACCGCCGTGGGCTTCGGTTCTCTGGCGCTGGTGCCGATTCCGCCGGTACAGATTTTCGGGCTCTTTGTAGCCTTCGGCGTTCTTATGGCCTGGTTCTGGACGATCACTTTCATCCCGGCCTATATCATGTTTATTCCCCCGGCGGCGCTGGAAAACTTCGGCAACCA
This sequence comes from uncultured Desulfobacterales bacterium, assembly GCA_964632805.1. Taxonomy (GTDB): domain Bacteria; phylum Desulfobacterota; class Desulfobacteria; order Desulfobacterales; family Desulfosudaceae; genus CAZWCS01. The sequence continues at coordinate 16,108 of CAZWCS010000076.1, read as the reverse complement.
GGAGCGGGATCATGCCGCCGGCAGCGGGCTTTCGCGTCTGCTGCACGCTACCGGAAAAATGACCTTCCGTAATGCCGGAAAAATCATGATCGGCATCGCATTGTTAACGGTGGTGGCCATTTACGGCATCAGCCTCATCCGCATCAACGACAATCCCATTAAGTGGTTTACCAAATCCCATCCCATCCGGATTTCCGACCGGGTGCTCAACAGCCATTTCGGCGGAACCTATATGGCCTATCTGACGCTGGAAGCGCAAACCCCGGACTACTCGGAAAGTACTTTTATGAACATCCTGCGGCGGCAACTGAAAGACCGGCAAGCCAGGGATTCGCAAGGGAAGGCCGTGCACACTGTTTTTGCAAACCTGCTGGAAAAGGCCGGCCGGGTGGCCAAAACCGCCGCATCCCGGGAGGAGGTTCTGAAACGGTTGGAATCCTATGTGGATGACCAGTTGTTTACCGCTCCCATGGACCAGTATGACGCCTGGAACCTGGCCATGGATGTGGTGGCCGGACTCAAAAGCCGGGGCGAACCCTTCAAACAACCGGAAGTTCTCCGGTTTATCGCCGATCTGCAAAAGCACCTCCTGGATACCGGCATTGTGGGCAAATCCAACTCCCTGACCGATATTGTCAAAACTGTGCGCCGGGAACTGGTCTCCGGCAAACCGGAAGATTTTATTGTCCCCAGGACAGTCAACGGCGTGGCCCAGGCCCTGCTGCAGTATCAGAACAGTCACCGCCCCCAGGATCTGTGGCATTTCGTCACTCCGGACTACAAAAAATCGGTTCTCTGGGTCCAGCTCAAAAGCGGGGACAATATCATGATGCAGAAAGTAGTGGAGGCGACAAACGACTTTATGACGGAAACCCGGCCACCCGCCGGGATTCAGTTGCACCACGACTGGTTCGGCCTGACCTACATCAACGTCATCTGGCAGGACCGCATGGTCAGCGGTATGCTGAACGCTTTTCTGGGCAGTTTTCTGATTGTCTTTTTGATGATGACCATTCTGTACCGCTCCGCTCTGTGGGGGCTGCTGTCCATGCTGCCCCTGACGGTGACCATCCTGCTGATTTACGGCGGAATCGGCCTGCTGGGCAAAGACTACGACATGCCGGTGGCGGTACTGTCTGCTTTGAGCCTGGGACTGGCGGTGGACTACGCCATTCACTTTCTCTCCCGCAGCCGCATGCTCTACCTGGAACACGGCAACTGGGAGACCACCTCCGGGCCGGTTTTTGAAGAACCGGCCCTGGCCATCACCCGCAACGCCATTGTCATCGGCCTGGGGTTCCTGCCCCTGCTGCTGGCTCCGCTGGTGCCCTACAAAACCGTGGGAATCTTTATCGCCGCCATCCTGATTGTGGCCGGGCTGTCTTCCCTGCTGATTCTGCCCTCGCTGATCACGCTGCTGGAAAAAGCCCTTTTTCCCCGGACCCGGACCTGGGGGGTTATCTGCAACTCCGGAACCTGCGTGGTGGCCGCGGCGGCGCTGTCAGGTGCCGTGGTCGTCAATCTCAACCGCTTTTTTGACGTGGGCTGGACCACCATGGCCTGGGGCAGTCTGCTCTTCATCCTGGCGGCGGCCAATCTCTGCTACTTTACCGGAAAATCCCGTTACTGCCGCATTGATATGCCGCCTGCGGATAAATAAAAAAACACGGATAAAAATACTTCAACACGCCATATTGATTGTAAAGGAGGATTACCATGACATTCCGCCGTTTCTTCTTTTCGACCACCGGCATATTGCTGACCGTCTTTTGCGTATTGTTCATTATTCCGGCCGGGGCAAGCCTGGCTGCGGATTCCTCCCTGTCCGTGGATGAAATCGTGGACAACGCTCTGAAGGTAAACTACTACAACGGTCGGGACGGCCGGGCGGCGGTAGACATGTCCATTATCGACGCCCAGGACCGGGAACGACAGCGCAGCCTGATTATTCTGCGCCGGGACGACGTCCAGGCGGAAGACCCCGACGACTCCTTTCTGGGAGACCAGAAATTCTATGTCTATTTCCGTCGACCCGCCGATGTCCGGCAGATGGCCTTCATGGTCTGGAAACACACCGACAGCCCCGACGACCGCTGGCTCTATCTGCCGGATCTGGATCTGGTTAAACGGATCGCCTCTTCGGAAGAGCGCACCAGCTTTGTGGGCTCCCACTTTTTCTACGAGGATGTTTCCGGCAGAAATAAGACCGAGGACACCCACCAACTGGTGGAAACCACCGACAACTTCTATGTGTTGAAAAGCACCCCCAAAAATCCGGATAACGTGGAATTTGCCTATTACAAAATGTGGATACACCGGGGCTCTTTCGTGGTCACCCAGACCAGATATTACGACCGGAATGAAAAGGTCTACCGGGAATATACCGCCCTGAATGTGGAACACATCCAGAACTTTCCCACAGTGACCAAAGCCAGAATGTCGGACGAACGGCTGGGCGGCCACACTATTCTGACGTACAGTGATGTGCGTTACAATATCGGGCTGCCGGATGACATTTTTACGGAACGCTACCTGCGCCGGCCGCCCATTCAACACCTGCGCTGATAAGTACGGATAACAAAAAAAGAAAGACACGCCATGAAGCGCCTTTTGTACGTTCTGCTACCGGTAGTGCTGCTGACCTGTCCGGCCCTGCCGGTCCCGGCCGAAGAGCCGGCTCTGCCGCCCGGCCTGGGTGGCGAAGGGCCATCGAAAACCGCTCCGGCCAATGAACCCGCCCTGCCCGCCGGGCTGGGCGGGGCCACCGCTCAAGCCGGAGAGAAAACAAAGACCGGTCCGGCCGACTGGAGAGATGCCCTCCCTTTTCAATTGATGGGGTTCTGGGAGGTACGGACCGGCGGTCGCGTCCGCACCGATCATTACGAGGATGACACCTCTATCGGAGAAACCCGCCTGCAACTGGAAGGCAATAAACGCTTCGCGGGGATAACCGCCACTCTGGTGACGGACCTGATTTTTGACGACGTGGCTGATCACCACACGGAGGTGGACCTGAACGAAGGCAACGGATTTATAGATCTGCGCCAGGCCAATCTGGCCTTTACCCCGGTTGCCTTTCTGGATGTAAAAGCGGGCCGCCAGATTCTGACCTGGGGAACGGGGGACCTGCTGTTTATCAACGACCTCTTTCCCAAGGACTGGGTTTCCTTTTTTATCGGCCGGGATACGGAATATCTCAAGGCGCCGTCGGATGCCGTCAAAGCCGCTCTGTATACGCCGGCCATCAATGTGGATGTGGTCTATACTCCCCGGTTTGACGCGGACCGGTACATCAGCGGAAAACGGATATCATACTACAACAGCGGCCTGGACCGGCGGGCCGGAGAAGATGCCGTCATCCGTACGGACCTGCCGGATGATATCGCCGAAGATGATGAGATTGCCCTGCGGGTCCATCGCAATATCCACGGCTATGAACTGGCCCTCTACTATTACCGCGGTTTCTGGAAAAGTCCGGCCGGTCAGGACATGACGACAGGCCGGGCCATCTTTCCCGAACTGGAAGTAACCGGGGCCAGCATCCGGGGGCTTATTGCCGGCGGCGTGGCCAATCTGGAAATCGGGTATAAAGACTCCATGGATGACCGGGACGGTGACGATCCTCTGGTGCAAAACAGTGAATGGCGGCTTCTGGCGGGGTATGAAAAGGATCTGCAACAGGTCGCCCGGGACTTTACGGTGGGAATCCAGTATTACCTGGAGCGGATGGCGGATTACAGCGATTACAAAAAAACCCTTCCGCCGGGAATGCCGGAAAAAGACGAAAACCGCCACGTCTTCACCCTCCGCCTGACCAAGCTGCTGATGCAGCAGAACCTTACCCTCTCCCTGTTCACTTACTATTCCCCCAGCGATCAGGACGGCTACCTGCGGCCCAAGGCCGCCTATAAGTTAACAGACCGCTGGAAAATCGAGGCCGGAGGCAACATCTTCACCGGCGATGACCGGTACACCTTCTTCGGCCAGTTTGAGAAAAACAGCAATGTGTATGCCATGGCCCGCTACAGCTTTTAACCGAAACTGCGCGTTTCCCGATAAAACAGCAATGCCCGCTTTTTACGGCGGGCATTGCTGTTTTATGGTTATCAATAAAAAAAAACAAAGGGCTTTTCGCCGGCGTCAGTTCCACATCAGAATTTCATCATCGTAGATGTCTTCCAGTTTGCGCTTGTGCTTCATCTCTTCCCCGGCCAGAAATTCGAACAGCCTGGCGGCTTCCCCGCCGGAGCAGCGACTCTGCCAGGCGGCATAAAAGGCATGAGCCTTTTCTTCTTTTTTCATGGCCAGGGTCAACGCTTCCTGATAGTTCATTTCCGGCCGGAAATCCGCCTCTACCATGTAATCACTCAGCTTGAGGTTTTCCACCTGAGCCGGCGCAAAATTTTCCTCGGCACTGGTATCCAGTTCCGTCAGAAGGGTTCGGTGTTTTTCCTCCTCATCCGCCAGTTCCTGAAAGAAGTCTTTGATCCCCTGATTCTGGGCCTTTTCTTTGCACTGCAAATAATAATCCCGGGCGTTTTCTTCCCGTTTAATGGCAAAATCAACCACTTCTTTCATTGAACGGCATTCATACTCACTCATACCAGCAACCTCCGGATTTTTTTCGCTTGGGTGTTCATTCCTGTTTGTTTGCCTCTGACCAAATTCCAAATGCGCCCGGCCCGGACAGAAATGTTTCACGTTTCCGGCAAAAATCTAGGTACCGGCTTCCAGCGTACACTGGGTGAAATCGATCTGCTGACCGCAGTTATCACATTTGTGGGTTTTGTTAAACTCATCGGAAAAGATCTCTTTCTGCGTGCCGCAATTAGGGCAATTGCAGACAAAAGATTTCAGGTGCTTAAACTGCTCAAATCCCGGGCAATGCTGTGGTGTGGTCATAATTTCCTCCTTACGGTTTTCGGTGGTTGATCCCATCATCCGCCGCAACGCTTTCCCGCGCCACGAAATCACCAGATTGTAACCCCAAAGAAAGCAAAAAACATACCGTATTGCCACCTGGGCCCGATTTCCGAAAATTATAGGAATTTCCCCGAAGGCTGTCAACCCAATTCAATCGGGAAACGATTTTGCCGAAGCGGGAAAAATCCGGCTATTATCATCGATAATACCGCTGCAGCCGGTGGGGCGACACCCCCAGGCAAAACAGAACCAACAGGAAATAATTCCGCAGCGTGGCATACAGAACGCCCTCAGCTTCCCAGCGGCGGGCGGAGGTCCGGACCGGTCGGGAAATAAACCGCAGGCGATGGCCCTGGCGCTTCAGCCGGCACATCAGGTCCACATCTTCCATAATGGGAATCGGGCGGAAACCATTCATCTGCCAAAAAACAGCTGTTTTGATAAAAATGGCCTGATCACCGTAGGGAATCCGGGTCAGCCGGGACCGCCAGGAAGCCGCTTTCTCAATAAGACGGAACACGAACCGGGGGGAGTCAATTCCCAGGTCAAAGGCGCCGCCGGCAATGTCCGGCGCCTCACAGACCGTACGGATATACCGGCCGGCATCTTCGGGCAGTCGCGTATCGGCGTGGAGAAACAGCAGAATATCACCCTGTGCCGCGGCCGCGCCGGCATTCATCTGACTGCCCCGGCCGCGGGACGCGTGCAGCATTTTTATGCCGGAAGCGGTGACGGCCGCCAGGGTATCTCCACGGGGATCGCCGTCCACCACGATAATTTCCCGGGGATCGGCGATCGTGAGACACAACTGTTCAAGTGTCCGGTCAATGCAAACGGCTTCATGCAGCACGGGTACAATCACGGAAACGCGAGAGGCCATACCCCGTCACCCTTCTGTTTGGAAAAAAATATCACCAAAGCACCTCCCTGGGCAAATCCAGTCGCGACAGACAGGCCCGGGTATGCGGCGCGATGCTCGGGTTCTGTCGGGCATGGACAATCAATCGGCGCAAATCAGCGACAGTATCAATATCATTCCAGGGCGGCAGCACTTGGGGCCTGACCCCGGCGGCGGCAAATCGCTCCCCGGTGCGAGCAAACACCTTTGCCGTGCTCCAGGGGATATCCGCAAAAACCGCCGGCAGAAAACCGTCTGCGGAAAATCCGATCAAATAATACCCCCCGTCCAGACCGGGGCCGAGAACCGCCGGAGAATGTTTCAGTCCGGTAAACGCCTCAGTAACAATATCCGGCGGCAGATCCGGCAGATCGGAACCGATAAGAATCGCCCGGGAAACCCCGGAAACAAAAGTTTCGGCCAGCGCGTTGTGCATCTTTTCTCCCAGATCCCGGCCCTGCTGGGGAAAAAGGGTATACCTGTTTCCCAGCCAGGAACACACGGATTTTTCTCTCCCAGCCGGAGAAAAATATATCCGCAAGGGCCGCTCCAGGCCCGACAGCATAGCCAGCATATCTGCCACAAAACTTTTATATAAAGCCAGGGTCGCCTCGTCACCCAGGGTGGCGGCCAGGCGGGTTTTTACCACCCCTTTTTCCGGAGCCTTTACAAAAATCAGAATTGCGGATCGTTCGGCATCAGTACTGTTCATACCACACCACGAAATTCAGGTTGAAAGCGGCACCAAAAGTTTTCCTTCCGCAACCATACCGATCAGGAATCGATTTGAAAATACGGACAGGCCTGTCGAATACACTCCTGGTTTTTGCCCTGTTGCCGACACTGGACATCGCCTTGCGCCTTCAATTTCACCGGCAGATAGACTTTGGAAAGCTCCGCCGCCGCCACCAGGGCGGTCCAGGCTTCCCGCTGGCAGCAGCGGGCCGCCTCATGTATATTCAGTTTCTTTATCACCGCTTGACTGATCTGCTGTACCTGCTGCCGGGCCTGCGGTGCCAGGGGATTGCTGTGCAGAATAATACCGAAAGCGATCCCGACCCCGATGGCCGCCCCACAGGTTCCCCAGAAACCGCAGGCGCCACCGGGAACATTGCGCCCCCGGTCAATGGCGGTCAAAATGTCGGCCTCGGTTACCGCTCCGCCCAGATTCCGATACACCGCCAGAATAACTCCGGGAATGGCAAAATGGTGTTCAGGCCCGTGCAAAGGGAAGGAAGGGTGACGCCGCAGCTGGTTAAGCAGCTCGATCATGTCAGCGGCTTCCGTGTGTGTGCAGACGTAGCGGACAAATTTCAGGATATCACGGCTGTGGCAGGCATCGCAGACAAAATGCCCCTCCGTGCAGATCGCGTTGGCGGCAAGGGACCGGCCGCATAACACGCAGGTTTCCTGGCGGTCGTTGTCCAGGTATTGCAGGGGCCGGCCGCAAACCATGCAGTCAGCCATGGACTTTTCCGCTACGGGCGTCGGATGACCCGGTCCGCAGGACAGACCGGGAGCGGGCGCCAGGGGCACCCCGGTAGTTGTCGCAACGGCTTCCGGCGGGGCGCTGCAGTCACAGCCCGCAGCGGTCTCCATGGGAACGCCGCAGCCGCAGGGGTTTTCCAGGACATGGTTGGACACGCTGCCGGTACCGTCCAGCAGAAATACTGCCGGATCATCTCCGGCGGAATCCGGCCAGTTTACATCAGTGGTTTCCCCCCGAAGAAGAACTTCTCCCGAATCCATCATCACCGCGGCATAAGGCCCGGGGTACACCGCCCGGACCGGGTTGTCTACAGGCGGCCGGCAGGCCGTATAGGTCACCGAATAAAAATCGTGGTTCTGTACCCGCCGGTAAAAAAACCGCTTCCGGAACCGAATCTGCCGAAAGCCGGCCGCTTCCAGAACAGCCACCAGGTGAAGCTGCAACAGAGCGCCGGAAATGCATTCCCCGCGCAACTTGGCGTCATTCTGAATGGAAGGCGAACAAGGCGTATCCGTAACCACATCGGAGATGCAGATCCGCCCGCCCGGTTTGAGAATGCGAAAAATCTCAGCAAAAGTCTGCCGTTTGTCTTCAGAGAGATTAATAACGCAGTTGGAAATTACCACATCCACACTTTGGCCGGCAAGCGGAAGTGCTTCCAGAAGAGCTTTCTGAAAAAACACGTTTTCAAACCCCAGATTCCGGGCCACCGCTTCCCGGAAACGAATGGCCTTGGCCAGCATGGGATCCATCATGTCAATACCGATCACCCGGCCGGACGGGCCCGTTTTCCGGGCGGCCATATAACATTCCACCCCGGCCCCGGAACCCAGATCCACCACCACCTGCCCCGGTTCGATGGCGGCATCCAGAACCGGACTGCCGCAACCGTAGGAGCGGACCCGACCGGCCCCGGGGATATGCGAGATCTCGTCTTCCGGATAACAGACCGGATTGATAATGTCGTCATTCTCGCTTTCGTCGGCAGCGGCATAGAATGCTCCCACCACCTGATGGGTTCCGGAAAACGTCAACACACAGTTGGAATGGGTCAAAGCCACTCCTTCACCATTACCAATACACTGCAGCAGTTTTTCCCCCATTTTCCGGCGGGCCTGGGGCCACGGCCGCTCCGGCACCAGCCGGGCGGAATCGGCCATCAGCCACAGCGCCGTCTTCCGGTACAACGGCAGATAGGGGTCCCAGCCGAGAAAATGGCCGCCGGCGTAGTAACTGTGATCGATATCCCCCCCGCCGACAATAAAACGCAAGGGGTCGGCGACACAATCGGCATCCTGCAGCAGGCTCAGCCCGCGGAGATCGCGCAGGACCGGGCTGGTATGCCAGACAGTTTTCAGGCCGTCATCAATGGAGCCGCAATATACCTCCTTCCGGCCGATCAGGGCCGGAGTGGGATAAACGCCCCCTTTCGGCCCCACGGCCAGAGAGGACCAGCCGGCATTGCCCAGGTCGTATTTGGTGCCGGGAGGAGAAAACACCCGGGAGGCAAAATTCCGGATATTGTCAATGGTCACCCGTCGTTTCTGTGCCCGCTCCTGACAGATCAGCAGCCGTTCAAACAGCAAATCCGGCGGCACAAACGCCTGCGGCCCGGCCTTACCGGTGACCAACAGCCACATATAGTGGACCCCGCTCAGGTTATAATCGGCCGCCAGATCAACGATATCCGGCATCTGATGATGATTGTCCGCGTGTACGGCCATGGAAAGCGTGGTGGCCATGCCGGTTCCGGAAAGGAGCTGGAAACAATTCCGCAGTTTCCGGAAAACGCCCTTTCCGCGCAAAGCATCGTTAACCGTCTCGATACCGTCCACACTGACCTGTAGAAACAGGCGTTCTCCCGGCAGAGACAGCAGAAAACCGATCTGCTCCGGAATCAGAATGCCGTTGGTCAATATCACCAGCCGGGTGTCTTCGTTTTTATCCAGGATATGCCGGCAAATGGCCGAAAAATCCGGATGCAGCAGCGGCTCGCCACCGGTCAAAAAAAATGTACGCGCTCCCAGCCCGCAGGCGGCGTCCACAACGGCGGCAACCGTCTCACCGGAAAGCGTGGTCCGGGTTTTGGCGGAGCAAGCAAAAAGGCAGTGCCGGCAGGAGAGATTGCAGCGATCGGTAATATGCAGCCAGCACTCCTCCAGCGCCTCCAGACTGAGGTGTTCGGCCCGCCCCTGATAGGGTTCCGTCGAAGGCGAGGTAAACATCGCCAGAAACTGACGAAAACGGAGTCTCTCCGGGAAAAAGTCGTCCGCGCCGACAGCCGATGGAATATCCAGGGAATTGCTATCTGTAATACACGCCTGTAACAGGCTGTCACCGGCAGCGTTGGGCACCAGCCAGTCCGGGGTGTCCGGCCGCACATAAACAGGGGTATTGTCCGGGGCTGTCAGGCGCTGCCAGTCTCTTCTGATTTCCTCTGAATTCATTGCTGATGCGCCTCCAGGCTCTTGGAACCGCCCTTCAGACGTTCCGGGAGCTGTCCGTAATGTCCCTATTCTATCCTCACCTTGAAATCCTGACGTACGAAAAATCATTCGTCTGTTAACCGCAAATCATACCAAACGCATTATTTCTTTCAAAACCGCTTACGTCTGTTCCCTTCTTTTCCAAAGGCGGTGACCTGTCAATCTCACCGGTTGCATATCCCCTGAATGGTTTTCCGGAACCCGAGTATCACCAGAACAACGCTCTCCTGTCAACGTTTTCCGGCCTCCCGGGTACTGCCCCGGCGGGTTCAGCGCTGCCAGCGCAGACATTTTTCCACCAGGGCCAGCACAGCCTCCGGTTTGCGGGCCTTTTTCCACTCCCCGGCAACATACCGGTTGGCTTCCGCCAGGGTGGGATAAACGTGAATGGTTCCCAGGATTTTGTTCAACCCCAGCCCGTGCTTCATGGCCAGAACAAATTCGGCGAGCAGATCGCCGGCATGGGCGCCCACCAGGGTCACGCCCAGGATCCTGTCGCTTCCCGGCCGGGTCAACACTTTAACAAACCCATGATCCTCGGAATCCGTAATGGCCCGGTCCAGCTCATCCAGTCCATAACGGGTAACCTCGTAAGGAATATCCGCCGCCCGGGCATCGGTCTCGTTCAATCCCACCCGGGCCACTTCCGGATCTATATAGGTGGCCCAGGGGATCACCCGGTAGTCCACGGAAAAACGTTTGATGCTCCCGAAAAGAGCGTTTACCGCAGCATACCAGGCCTGATGCGAGGCCACATGAGTAAACTGATAGGGACCAACCACATCCCCGGCGCCATAAATCGTCGGCACATCGGTTCGCAACCGCGCATCGGTCCGCAGGGTGCCGTCGGGATTGAACCTCACCCCCACCGCTTCCAGGCCGAATCCCCGGCTGCTGGCCCGGCGGCCAACCGCCACCAGAATGGCGTCAAAGGCAATCCGCACTTCCTCCCCGTCCCGGCTGCAAATCAGCGTCTTGTGGTCCCCTTCCACCAGTACTTTCTCCGCTTTATGGCCGGTCAAGACAGTGATCCCCTCTTGTTCAAACTGTTCGCGGATAAATTCCGCCACTTCCCTGTCTTCCCGCCCCATAAGCTGCGGCCCCATCTCCACCTGGGTTACCTGTGATCCCAGCCGGGCAAAAGCCTGACTCAATTCGCAACCGATGGGGCCACCACCCAGCACTACCAGACGGGGAGGGAGCGTTTCCAGCGACCAGACGGTATCCGAGGTCAAATACGCAACGGATTTCAGGCCCGGAATGGGGGGGACAAAGGGACGCGCGCCGGTGGCCACCACGATACGCCGGGTAGTCAGGATACGACCGTCAATGTCCACTTCCCAGGGCGAAACCACCCGGGCCTCCCCGGCAAGACAATCCACCCCCAGTTGCGTATATCGTTCCACCGAATCATGGGGGGCGATACGCCGGCGTTTCTCCCGCACCCGCTGCATGACCCGGGAAAATTCAAAATCCACCTGCGCCCGTTCAAACCCGAACTCCCGGGCCCGTCGGGCATAGGCCAGCATGCGGGCACTGCGAAGAAGCGACTTGCTGGGGACGCAACCGGTATTCAGGCAGTCCCCGCCCATTTTCTCCTTTTCGATCAGGGCCACCCGGGCCCGGACCGTGGCCCCGATGTAAGCGGTCACCAGCCCCGCCGCACCGGCGCCGATGACCACCAGATTATAGTCATATCGCCGGGGGCGCTGGTAACCGGCCAGCGCCCGGCGCCTTTTCAAAACGGCGATAACCGCCCGCGCGATCCAGGGAAAAAAGCCCAGCAGAACAAAGGACAGAATCAGTTCCGGCGACAGAACATCCCCCGGGGCACTCACCTGGCCCAACTGCACGCCGGCATTGACGTAGACGATGCCGCCGGGCAGCATACCCAGCAGGCTGACCATAAAAAAGGTTCGCGTGCGGATGGGCGTCAGTCCCGTCACCAGATTAATAATAAAAAAGGGAAACACCGGCACCAGCCGCAGCGTGAACAAATAAAAAGCGCCGTCGGCCCGGATGCCCTCGTTGGTCTTTTTCAGCCGCCCGGCATAGCGCCTCTGCACAAATCCGCCCAGCAGAAAACGGGCGATGAGAAAAGCCAGGGTGGCGCCGAGGGTGCTGGATATCAGGGCGGTTATCGTTCCGATCCAGAGCCCGAACAGAGCGCCCCCGGCCATGGTCATTATGGCCGCCCCCGGCAGGGACAGGGCCGCCATAATAATATATACGGCCGCGTAGACAAGAATCGCCGGCAGCAGATGATCGGCGGAGGCCTGTTGCAAAACTTCTTTCTGATCTTTCAGATTTTCAAAGCTGACGCGGGTATGCAGATCAAGGGCAAAAAAGGCCAGAACCGCGACGGCAATAAGGCCGATCAGGAACATTCGGTACAACAATCCGGATGACAGTCGAGGCACTGGTTCGTCCCTTTTACCCCCAGATGTTATTCTTTTTTTATCCCTGACGAAAAATACCATCATCAATACAATTTTCATGCCGGGTCGTCGTCTATTTACCTGCCGGCCGGATACTGCGGCTGCGGGCGACTGCTTTCCCCCTTGCCGGGCGAAAACAGAAAAAGCGCTCCTGCGATAAGACAATTTTGTCTCATTGTTTCAAAACCGCCACGCATATCCCTCGCAACGTTTCAAATCACTGACAGGCATTTACTCCCGGTTATCATTGCCGATATACACAGCAACAAACGTCTCTTCAGATTTATTTTCCGATTGGTATAAATTTTGATTTCTGAATGAATTTTCGGTTATTATCTGGTATATTGGCCTGTCAATCAAGGAGGCGGATGATGAATTTCAAACAGATCATGGAGGGACGCCGGTCCATCAATTTTTTTGATTCCCGGCGGGAGGTTCCGGAAGCGTTGCTCCAGGAAATGGTGGAACTGGCCGCCCGGGCACCTTCGGGCTTCAACCTGCAACCATGGAGCCTGATGGTCCTGCGCGACCCCGAAAAAAAAGAACGCCTGAAAAAGCACGCCTGGGGCCAGGGAAAAGTGTCCGAGGCACCGGTAACCCTGATCGTACTGGCAGACAGGGACGGCTGGAAGTTTGAAAACCCCTTTGTGGAAAAAAACTTCGCGGAGCTGGTCAAATCCGGAGAAATGAAAGAGGAGCAGCGCTCCTGGTTCCGGGAAACCTGCGAAAGTCTGTATGGCGCCAGCGAAGCGCGGGAAGTGGCTTTTGCCGTAAAAAATACCGGCCTCTTTGCCATGTCCCTGATGCTGGCCGCCAAAAGCCTGGGGCTGGAGACCCATCCCATGGACGGATTTGATATCGACGGTGTCCGCAATGAATTTTCCATCGCCGACAACTACTGGATCACCATGCTGATGGCCGTGGGCTACATGAAACCCGGGGTCACCCTGTTCCCCCCCAAATGGCGGAAGTCATTTGCGGAAATCGTCATCAGTGACGATTAACCGAGAAAACCGGCATAAATGTTGCCTGACAGATAAGGAGAAAAACCGGTCCATGCTGGCTCTCCAGTATAACGTCACCCTGCCGCAGGCGGCGGCTCTGAAAACGATGGGAGCGTTCAATCACCGCCTGTATTATCGCGGCCCCCTGGCCACGGTTCGACTGACCGAAGTCCCGGAACCCCGCCTGCCCACTCCGCAGTGGGTAAAAATCAAAACCCGGTGCTGCGGGTTCTGTGCCAGTGACGCCAGCATGATTTTTCTGCAGGAATCTCCGGTCGCCAGCCCCTTCACCTCCCTTCCCAGTATTCTTGGGCACGAAGTGGCGGGAGAAGTGGTGGAAACCGGCAGCGAAGTATCTACCGCGGCCGTGGGCGACCGGGTAACCGTGGCCCCGCACCTGGGCTGCCGGGCCCGGGAAATCCGGCCGGTCTGCCCTGCCTGTGGGGCCGGGCGGCCGGCCAACTGTGCCAATGCCGCCCGGGGCAGGCTTGCTCCTGGAATCTTCAATTTCCTGAGCAGCGATGTGGGCGGCGGCTTTGCGCCCCGGTGTCTGGCCCATGAAAGCCAGTTGTTTCGGCTGCCGGACGCCCTTACGGACGAAGAAGGCGCCCTGATCGAACCACTGGCCGTAGCCCTGCAGGCCGTCCTGGACAATCTTCCGCAGGACGGGGAGAACACCCTGATCATCGGCGGCGGCGTGATCGGCAGCCTGGTGCTGCAGTCGCTGCGAGCGCTGAACATTGAGGCTCCGATCACGGTTATCGAACCCTCGGCGACAACAGCGGAGAATCTCCGTCAGCTGGGTGCCGATCACATTATTTCCGGAAAGGATGTCATTCCCCAGGCCGCTGCCATCACCGGTGGTACATGCTATACCCCGTTGATCGGAGAATCGCTGCTTACCGGCGGTTTTGCCCGTATTTTTGACACCATCGGCGCCACCCGCACCGTAAAAACCGCCCTGCGCTGTCTGGCTTTCGGCGGGACCCTGCAGCTCATCGGGATCAAACCCCGGGTGGTGTTTGACCCCACCCTGCTTTACCTGAAACACCAGCGCCTGGGGGCGACCTTCGCCTACGGATACAATACCGTGGAGGGGCGTCGGGAGCACACCTTTGAAACGGCCATCCGGCTGGCTGCGGAAGGACGGGTAAAACTGCGACAAATGGTCACCCATATTTTTCCGCTGCAGCAGTATCGTGACATGATTGCGATAAACCGGAATAAAGCCCGCTACGACGCCATGAAAACCATGCTTTGCTGGAATGAAGCAAAAGGAGAGACGGCATGAGCAAAATCAACGGGGGCCGCCTGGTGGTCAAGGCCCTGCAGAAGGAGCAGGTGGAACAAATTTTTACCCTTTCCGGCGGTCACATCAACGTCATTTTCGAGGCCTGCCGGGACGCCGGCATCAACATCATTGACACCCGGCACGAACAGGCGGCCGCGCACATGGCCGAAGCCTGGGGGAAACTGACCGGACGGCCGGGCGTCTGTGTACTGACCGCCGGGCCGGGCCTGACCGACGCTTTGACCGGGATCGCCAACGCCAAAATGGCCAATTCTCCCATGGTTATCATATCCGGGCGCAGCGGGGTCGCCGAAGCCGATACCCTGGCCCTGCAGGAAATGGAACAGATGGATTTTGTCCGGCCACTGGTCAAATGGGGACGTACCGTTTATGAAACCCGGCGGATCGGGGAATATGTGGCCATGGCCTTCCGGCAGGCCATGACCGGCCGGCCGGGACCGGTCTTCCTGGAGATTCCGGTGGATGTTCTGATCAACAAAATCCCGGAAAAAGAAGCCGTTCAGCCGGAAGGATACCGGCCGCGCTACCGGCCCGCCGGGTCCCCTGAAGCCCTGGACAAGGCCCTGCAAATGCTGTCCGAAGCCCGCAAACCGGCCATCATCGCCGGCAGCGGCGCCTTTTACGCCGGCGCCGCCGGGGAAATTCGAAAATTCGCCGAAACTACCGGAATACCGGTTTTTACCAGCCAGCTTGGGCGGGGTGTACTGCCGGACGACCATCCCCACTGCATGCCCCGCCTCATGGCCGGGGGGATCGGGGCCCTGATCAACTGTGATCTGGTCATGCTGCTGGGCGCCCGCATGGGGCTTTATCTGCTGCATGGCCAGCCTCCGGCCATCGGCTTCAACGCCCGGGTGATCCAGGTGGATATCGAGGGAGAAGAAATCGGACGCAACCGCAAAGTGGATCTGGGCATCGTCGGGGATATCCGGGAAGTCCTGAAAGGGCTTCTGGAACGGGCCGGCACCGTGAACCCGTCCCATGCCCAATGGAGTCAAACCCTGCGCGAACAGTGCCGGGAGATGGAAAAAAGCCTGGTGGAGCCGCTGAAACAAAAGACCGATCCCATTCACCCGGTGCTGCTGATGTCGGAAATCAATGATTTTATCAATAAAGACGCCCTGGTGGTGGGCGACGGGGGCGACACCCAGGTCTGGATAAACATGGTCCGGGAAGTTTCCGAACCGGGTCATTACCTGGAAACCGGCCTCTTCGGCTGTCTGGGGGTGGGCATTCCCTTCGGCCTCGCGGCCAAGCTTCGTTATCCGGACAAACAGGTGGTGGTGGTCATGGGGGACGGTTCGGCCGGCCTGAATTTAATGGAATTCCACACCGCCGTGCGGTTCGGACTGCCCATTGTCATGGTCATCAACAACGACTGCTCCTGGGGGATGATCCGTCATTTGCAGAACGCCACCATCGAACCGGAACTCCGCTGCGGTTGCGAGCTGGGAAATGTGGACTACGAAAAACTCGTTCAAGCTCTGGGGGGGTATGGAGAAATGGTCTGCCGCGCCGAAGATATCCTGCCGGCCCTGGAATGGGCCTTTGCTTCCGG
>CAZWCS010000075.1:5771-20610 GCA_964632805.1 uncultured Desulfobacterales bacterium | reverse complement strand
ACGTTTTTGACGATTGCGGTGGTGTCGCTGCTGCCAGGGGCGGCTCTGGACAAAACTCATGTGATTATTACGACCTCCGGCTTTTGGGAGCATGTGCTGGGATATGGCGTTCTGGGGGTGCTGGCGGTGCTGGCCTTTCGCGGCTGGAAGGTCGTCGTGATGGTGGCGGGGGTGTTGGCCGTAAGCGTGGGATTTGAAGTGGTGCAGGTGTTGTTTCTGGAGCGGACGATGAATTGGATGGATGTGGCGGGGAATGGTTTGGGGTTGGGGGTGGGGGTTTTGGGATCAAGGTTCAAGGTCTGAGAACATTCAAAAGTTGGCGGCGTAAAAAATACGTCACCGAACTTTTGCCCCAGAGCACTTAGAGTGAAAAATGAAGAGCCAGGGGAAAAGACGATATGTCATTCTTGTACGCTTATTTTCACATTTTTCGAACATATAATTGACATATTTTGACAAAATACGAATATCTAAATTATCCTTGCTGGAAGGGAAGATTTTATGTAAATTGTATTTATGAATAGTGATAATCTTAAATATGTTTTGCGCCAGTTTGCTGAACGGAAGTTGCCTGTTTGCCAACAGCGCTCGCTGGTTTTGCCCACCGGAACAGGTAAGGTAATCGGTCTGGCCGGGATCCGGCGCGCTGGTAAGACGTTTTTGTTTTTCGATACCATACGGCGTCTTATGGAACAGGGTGTGGATCGTCGTTCTATTGTTTATTTGAATTTTGAAGATGACCGGCTCAATCCCATCCGTGCCGAAGAGCTGGATCTGGTTTTGCGGTGTTTGCGGGAGTTGTATCCGGAAACGATGAATCAGCGGGTGTTTCTTTTTTTAGATGAAGTTCAAAACGTATCCGGATGGGAACGCTGGGTACGTCGCCTTCAGGACACAGAGGCTGTGGAGGTTTATGTCACCGGCTCGTCCTCGCAGTTTCTTACCCGCGATCTGGCCACGGCGTTGCGGGGCCGCAGTATTACTTTAGAGGTTTTCCCGTTGAGTTTTCGGGAGGTGTTGGCGTTTCGCGGCGTAGACGTAATCCCCCATAGCGCAGAAAACGAGAGCCTCGTCCGGCGGGAGCTGGAGGGTTATCTTTCCTGGGGCGGTTTCCCGGAGATTGTGCTGGCTGATGAAACATTGCGTCCGCTCATTCTGGAAGAGTATGCGTCACTTTTATTTTATCGTGATGTGGTTGAACGATATGGGGTTCGTAACGAGAAACTGATGCGCGAGCTGTTACGCCATGCTTTCCGAAATACGGCCGGTTTGATTAATGTCAGTAAGTTGTACCGGGATTTCAAATCACTCGGTTTCAGTGTTTCTAAAAACACCTTGTTTGAGTACTTGGGATACCTTGAGGATGCTTTTCTGTTGTTTCTTGTGCCCAAGAAGGAACAATCGCTTCGGAAACAGGCGCACAACCCAAAGAAGCTGCATGTCATTGATCCGGGCCTGGTGTCCGCCTTTAAGTCGAATTCGGGCAGAGATGTCGGTCACAAGTTGGAAACTGCTGTTTTTTTGGCAATGCGGCGTATCCGGAAAGATCTTTTTTACTATGCCAACGGTGGGGAAGTTGATCTGTGTGATGGGCAGGGTGAAATGTTCATCAACACCTGCTGGAGCCTTACCGAAGAAGAAACCCGGGGACGTGAAGCCAGGGCGATGGCCCTGGGGCATGAGCGCTGGCCGCAGGCCCAAGGTCGCCTGCTTTTTCACGAGTACGCGCCGGGTATGGAAGGCTCGTTTCCCGGAGCTATGCCGGCCTGGCGGTTTTTGTTAGAGGAAGGGGAGAAAGAGTTAAGAGGAAAAAGTTTTAAGTGTTAAGTGATTAAGACATTAAGAGGGGTGCAGGTTTTGCGGAGGATAGTGCTGACGCGGGAAAAGATTGTGCTGGTGGATCTGGCTTTGCTGCTGGCGGCGTTTATGATCGTGCACTGGTTCAAGCAGGGCAGCCTGGTATTGTCCGGCCGGTATTTTGATCTGCTGGTGGTGTTTGCCGCCTGCTGGATGCCGGCGTCGCTGGTGGCCAAGAAGTTCCGGGTGGGCGAATACCGGAACGCGCGGGTCGGGCTGCGGACCATTGTCAAAGCCAATTTTTACCTGGGCTATACCATCAGCTTTGTCATCGTGTTTTTCGGGTTGAGCGAATTCTCCCGCTTGCAGGTGTATGCCACCTGCCTGGTGCTGCTGATTTTGAATGTGCTGGCCTGGCTGGCCGGGCATCAACAGATGGCGGTGCCGGCGGCCGAGGGGGCGGCCGCCGCTGAGGAGGTTGAAAAGACCGCGTCGGCCGGGCAGCGTCTCAGTTACCGGATGATGGCCGCGGACCTGGTGCTGCTGCTGCTCAGTTTCTGGGCGGTCAACTGGATCAAGCGGGGCGGTCTGGAGCTGCTTCCGGAATATGACAAGCTGCTGCTGATTATGGTCGGCCTGTGGTTGGTCACCAGTTTGGCCACCCGCAAATTCGTCATAGACGGCGCCAGAAACGCCTATGACATTTTCTGGCAATGGGAAAAAGCCGGCCTGATCATGCTGGCCGGGGTGGCGGTGGTGGTGTTCGCGTTGCGGCTGTTTGAATATTCCCGGTTCCAGGGGTTCGGGACCGTGGTCATGCTGATGGCGGCCGAGGGGCTGCTGCTGGTGTCCGTGTATAGCGGGCGCAAGGCCCGGCAGGAGACCGGGGATGTGGAATCCGTGGAGCAGGTGCGGCAGATCATGGACCAGGAACCCGTGGATACCAATATTGATATCGAGGCCATCCGGCAGCAGTTGATGGCCCCGGCCGGAGAGAAACTGGAAGAACGGATACAGACGGCCGGCTCCGGGGTGTTTGCCTTTCTGGCGGACAATGTTCCGCTGGAGGAAGTGCTGTGGCTGGAAACAGCGGTGGAACAAAACTGTGAGCCCCTGGTTCGGCAGCCGTATATGACGGATGTGCCCTTACGGCTGTTTATCAACCTGCACAAGCTCAATGACGTGCGCCGGCTCAATGAGTATTTTCTGGATTTGTACCGGGGCATGATGGCGGGCGGCTATTTTGTGGGCTATGCCCACACCATCCGCACCCATTATGAGTGGGTGTATGGCAAGTTGCCGCGGCTGCTGGCTCACTTTGTGTACGGGGCGGATTTTCTGTTCAAGCGGGTGCTGCCCAAACTGCCCTGGACCAAGAACTTGTATTTTGTGATCACCAAAGGCAGAAACCGGATTATCTCCCGGGCGGAACTGCTGGGTCGGTTGTCTTTCTGCGGGTTTGAGATTGTGGCCGAACAGGAGATGGACCGGCGCTTCTGGGTGATCGCCAGAAAGGTGAAGAAGCCCTCTTTTGTGGAAAATCCCACCTATGGGCCGCTGGTGACCCTGAACCGGGTGGGGCACCAGGGCAAGATGGTGCGGGTGTACAAGCTGCGGACCATGCATCCCTATTCGGAGTTTTTGCAGGATTACGTGTTTGAGCGCCAGGGCCTGGAAAAAGGCGGTAAGTTGAAGGATGATTTCCGGGTGACCACCTGGGGCCGGTGGTTCCGCAAATTGTGGATCGATGAGCTGCCCATGCTGTATAACTGGCTGCGGGGGGAGTTGAAAATTGTCGGCGTGCGACCCTTGAGCAACCATTTTCTGGGGTTGTATGATGAGGAGCTGCGGCAATTGCGGAAAGAGACCAAGCCGGGACTGATCCCGCCGTTTTACGTGGATATGCCGGAGACGTTTGAGGAGATTTGTGAATCCGAGAAGCGGTATTTGCGGGCTTTTTTGGAAAAACCGGTGCGGACGGATGTTTATTACGGGGCGGTGGCCTTGTGGAATATTTTTGTTAAGAAGGCGAGGAGTGGGTAGGGAAGTTTTTAGATGGGGTCGTCGCTTCGGGGATGGACGGGATTGCCACGGCCCGCTTTGGCGGGCCTCGCAATGACGTAGGGTAGGGACGGGTTTTGGAACAGAACATACTGGTAGACGCCAGAACATCAACACGTCATTCCGAGGAGCGAAGCGACGTGGGAATCTTGAGCATTGGTACAAAAGCATACCAGTGAGCGACCGAACAACAACACGTCATCGCGAGGCGCGGAGCGCCGTGGCGATCTTGAACATTGATGCCATGATATGACCGCTTTTTACCAGCGATATATTGATGAAGAACAATTGTCCTTGTGGCAGTTGTTTTTTTGTTTGATCCGGCGGCAGGTGGCGGAAGAAGAGGTGGCCGAAATGCTGGCGGCGGGCGTGGCGCCGGAGTGGGCGCGGCTGGTGGACCTGGCCGCCCGGCACCGGATGCTGTCCATCCTGTATGTCAATCTGCGGAAGCTGGGGCTGGCCGGGCGGCTGCCGGAGGATCGTCGGGAATATCTGCGGGCGTGTTATCTGAAGATCACCGGCGGCAATATGCGGCTGCGGCACAAACTGGTGGAAACCGTGGATGTGCTGGAAAAACAGGGGATTCCGGCGGTGCCGTTCAAGGGGCCGGTGCTGGCGGAGATTTTGTATGATGATAGTGTTCTGCGGCATTCCGGGGACTTGGATGTACTGGTGCCGGGGGCAGCGGCCGGGAGGGCATGGGAAGTGCTGCTGGCGGCCGGGTATCGGCCGGTTGGTATGTTTCTCACCGAAAAGCAGTTTGCATGGTATGCGCGCTTTGTCAAAGAGTTCGAACTGGTGGATCCCTCCGGGAATGTCAAAATCGATCTGCACTGGCGGCTGACGGGCGGCATCAAACATCCGTTTGATTATGATTTCTGCCGGGGGCGGCTGCGGCAGATGCGGTTTTATGGCCGGATGATTTCCTGTTTGTCGGATGAGGACATGGTGGTGTATCTGTGCGCGCACGGGTCTTATGATCTTTGGGATACCATCGGGGCGGTGTTGTGGGTGACCGAATATATCGAGCGGCGGCCGGAGCTGGACTGGGGGCTGGTGCTGCGGCTGGCCGAAGATTTGCGGAGTGAACGAATGGTGCTGCTGGGGCTTTTCTTGGCCAGGGATTTGTTTGGGCTGGAGCTGCCGGAAAAGATCGCTGCGGCCTTGGAAAAAGACCGGGCGGTGGCCGGGCTGGCCGGCGGGATTTATCAGAAATGGTTTGGACAGGGGGCGGTGCTGGCCGGCGCAAGCCATATTGAACAGCGGTTTTCACAGATTTCCTATCGTTTGAAAATCCGGCGGAAGATAGCGGACAAGATTGGATATTTGCTGTGGATGATGTTCTGGCCCAGTATGCGGGAGTGGGATCTGCGGCCGCTGCCGGCGGCCCTGGCGTTTTTGTATTACGGGTTCCGGCCGCTGCGGATGGGATGGGAGTTCGGGGTGGCGAAGGGGAGGAAAGTTTTCAAGTTTACGTGTTAAGCTGATTTTTAACAGTTCAATTTTTATTTTTCAACAAAAGCAATAAGTTGCAGGACACTCGCGGTAGATTTACTACAGCTTCGTGTCCTGCGCCTTGCAGCTGCGCTCAAATCGACTCGTGAAATATCCGGGTTAGCGGAAAAAATCGGCTAAAATCGAGCTCCAACTGTTAAAAAAAAGTATGCCCCGGCGTCTATGCATAATTAAGTAATTGAAAAAACTGGATACCGGGTCAAGCCCGGTATGACAAAAAAAGCTGTTTTCCGACTTTACGAGTCCATCTTACGTAATTCATTCGAATTAAGTAAGGTCCCCGGAATTTATTTTACGAATTGGATGGGGAGTTTTACAGCTTTTCTTTCAGCCTGCGTAACTGCTTGTCTCCGGGGAAAAAACGCAGGGCGTGGTCAATGACATTCCCGGCGGCGGTTGTTTCATTGCCGTTTCTAAGAAAATGGTAAATTTTTATAAAATCCTTTTTTTTGACTTTATCTTCCGCGATCATCCGTTCCAGGGCCGTCAGATAGGCGTTTTTGGCCGGTTTTTTCCTTCCCTGGGCGGCCAGATAATCCCCCATCGCCATATACGGCGCCAAACGCTCCGGCAGCGCCCGGTGCATCTGCTCCGGGGCGATTCCAAACCAGGCCATCAGGGCCAGGGCGTCTTCGGCATTATCCGGGTCAATCGTCAGGGCGTTTTTCAGTATTTTCAGCCCCTGTTCCGTTTTTTCTTGTTCAAACAGGAAGGCGGCGTAATTAAAACAGGGGTTCCGGTTTCGCGGCAGTACTTCTACGCCGGCGCGCATTAAGCTTTCGGCTTGGCGGTTCTGGTTTTGTTGAAACAGGAAATAGCCGGCATCCTGAAGCAATTGACTGTTCAGGGGGGCGAGTTGTACGGCCCGGGTAAAGTATCGGCGGGCGGCGGCGGTTTTTCCCATCGCGGCGGCGGTTTGGGCGGCTATGCCATGATAACGGGGATTCAGCGGGTCCACTCTGGCAGCGCAGGCTGCCGCCCGGTGGCGCCGGCTCAGGGTTTCTGCGGTCAGCCGTTCTTCCGCCGAATTATGGTAGTGATCCGCAAAACAGTAGTTGGCCCATAGAAAACCGCCATTGGCGATGACGATCAGCAGAAACAGCGCGGCAATTGCTGTTTTCAGGGTGCGGTTTTCGGCAGCCGGTTTTGGTTGTAAATAAGTGGCCTGGTGGCCGTTGTGGAGCCGGGTGTGCGCCGCGGATACTGCTATTGCCAGCACAAAGAAAAAATACAGGCCGTTGGCGCCGATCTGCAGATTGAAATCCACAAAGGAGTGAAGAAAGATGGCCAGTATGGCCGCGCAGGCCCCGGCAGACAGGAGTATGGCACGCTGTTCGCGGCGGTGCTGGTAGGTGCGAAAGGTTCCGGCGAATATACGGAGCAGGGCTGCGATGAAGAGGGTCCAGAAGATCAGCCCGCCGGTGGAAAAAAACCCCAGATAGTCGTTATGGGCATGTATGAGCGCGCCATGATTTTCGGGATAGGTACGGTACCGGGGATAAATGTGTTGCAAGGTGCCCAGGCCGCTGCCGCACAGAGTAAAATCGCCGATAATGTTTGCAATGTCGGGCCAGCGGTCCATTCTTGCGCTGTAAATTTCCCCGGATGCATTGCGAATATCACTGAAGCGGTCGAATATGCGGTCCCAGGCCTGGGTGCCGGTGAGCAGCAGAATGCAGACAAAGATGATTCCCAGGACCATGCCGCTTTTTTTTTGATGGGTCCGGCGCATGAGCCATATTGCAAACACGCCCAGGGAAAGGGTGAGAGAAATGATTCCGCCCCGGGACTGGGAGACAAAGACAGAGGCGCCAATGATGACGGTGGCGGTTCCATATAGAAAGTGGCGGCTGAGATGGCGATGCAGGAAAAATTCTGCCAGATGTTTTCTGGGTTGGAGAGATTCCGAACGCGGTCGGTAAAACAGAAACAGGCTTAATACCAGTGGAAAAATCATTTCCATAAGCCCGGCGTAATGATTGCGATTGACATAGGGGCCCATGGGGAAGCCTGCCCCTTTCGTGCAGGTCCGGAGCCAGTAGATTTTGTCGTGGGGCAGGGGGTACTGCAAAAGTTCGGTGAGAAACTCGATGATTACCAGAAAGGCCAGGGCCGCACCCAGGGCGGCGATGACGGCCAGGGAACGTTTCAGCAGGCGATGGTCGGTAAGCAGTTGCACGGCCAGCCAGTAGAAGGCGACATAAGTGGAAAAGCGCAGGAATTCCCGGAAGGTGGCCCGGGGATGGACGGATAGGGGGAACCAGTCCCCTGCGCCCAGCGGTTCCAGCGCCTGGGTGTAAATGCGGTAGGCTTCCGGGGAAAGCAGCTTGACGATGGCAGCCGGCAGGGGAATGGTCTGCAGCAGAATCCAGCCGCAGAGAAGCAGCAGGGGCAGTATTGCCGGGGTACGATACAGCGGGGACGCCTCCCGGCGCTGGGAGCGGAGCAGCAGGAGAGCGCCGAGGGCGACCAGCATCTCCATGATCGCATAGGACCAGACTTCCACCGTGCCAAAGGCCAGGGGCGAGAAAATCAGTGCCGCCAGAAAGCAGTAAAAGGCCGGTTGTCGGGAAAGGGGGCGCAAGGGTGTGTTTGCTTTCCTTTTATTAAAATTCCGAATTCCGGAATTCCGGGGACATCCATACTGAATTCAATGCGCAATTCGAGCACACCGCTGCTGGAACCTTGAATTCAGTATGGATGTCCCCGGAATTTTATTGTTTTCGGTTTACCTTAAATGTAAATGGGTTTTGTATTATCGTCAACATATTTACGGTTTTGCACAAATCCGGAGACATCCATGCGTAATGCCAGACCTTACCGGCCCTTTGCTTGATTTGATAGCGGGTTTGTAATCGCCCGCGTGAAAAGGTTTGCAGGGGTGCCCGTCTGGCCGCAGTTTTTAAGTGGCAAAATGCCTGACCCAGGTCGCCGGGGTAATGACTGAACTTTGCGGCCTGGGCTTTTCAATGAGGAGGCGATCTCCGGTTATAAGGACAGCGGTTGGTTCCGATGACAAAAGCGTCCAGAGGTGACTGTCTTTTACATCGGGAGATGAATGAATCTTGTCAGCCGGGGGATCACGCCAGATTGCGTTGGCTGTGATTTCGGTCAAAATCTGTTCGACTTCCGGTTCCTGGAGTCCGTGCAGGCTGGATATTCCGGGGCGCAGTAAAACACTTTGGTACTCGATTAACAAGTCCGGCGATATAAGATAAAACAGATTTCCGGCCAGCATGGCATCCGGAATTTTCACGGTTGGGCTGGCGGGGTCGTTGGTGAGGAGGCCGGCCACAAGCACATTGGTATCAATGATAAAGATGCGGGTATTCATTGCGCGCGATGCTCGTTTGTTGCTTCTACGGCCAGTTGGATGGCTTCAAAACACCAAATTGTCAAATTATATTCGTATATGGGGTTTAAGGGGAAAACGTTCGGACAGCAGCATGTCATACCGGTGGACGCCTGTCCGCCTGCACGTCATTCCGAGGAGCGCAGGCTCACCCCCCGTCATTCCGAGGAGCGCAGGCTCACCCCCCGTCATTCCGAGGAGCGCAGCGACGCGGGAATCTTAAACATTGAAACGGAAAGGTTCAGGGTTTAGGGGATGGAGTTTCAAGGGGTAAGGGCTAAAGGGATATGGCGGACACGCAAGCCCGAGAGTGACGGGGAAACAGGGGGATGATTTTTTTGAATTTGTAGCGTATTAGTATTATATTAAAATAACGTCCGGAGTGAAAAGGAATCATGGCAGGGTGTCTGGCCATTGCGTTCTGATAAACCAGTTTCAAAAATGTCGTAATTATATTATACTTGAACTGGATGGCGCTTTTTTTGCGGGTGAATCCTGCCACGCCATTTACGGATCTGTTGATCAGCTCAGGGAATAGCGATGCTGTATAAACGAAAAAGGAGTGGTTACAACTATGGATAACTTGCTTCTTTATACGGATCAGAAGGGGGAGCTCAAGGGGCTCCCAAAGTTTCCCCCCAACAAAAAGGTGGAACTTCGTTTTACCGTTATTGACGAACCAGAGCCGGAAATGCGCATTCGCCGATCTCCGCATCGGGATATCGCCGGGAAAATACACATAAAAGGTAATATTTTTGATACTGCATCCCCAAACGATTGGAATTTGCCGTGATGGTGGTGCTGGATACCCACATCTGGTTATGGTGGATTAATGAGGATCACGACCTTCTTAGCGGAACCCGGAACGATATGATCCAGCAGGCGGACGTTGTGTCGGTTTCCGCAATAAGCTGTTTTGAAGTTTCTTGGCTGTATGCGCATGGTCGAATCGAATTGCCATGCGACCGGGAAATCTGGTTTGAAAAAGCACTGGCAGGTTCA
This sequence comes from uncultured Desulfobacterales bacterium, assembly GCA_964632805.1. Taxonomy (GTDB): domain Bacteria; phylum Desulfobacterota; class Desulfobacteria; order Desulfobacterales; family Desulfosudaceae; genus CAZWCS01. The sequence continues at coordinate 10,883 of CAZWCS010000075.1, read as the reverse complement.
AATATCGATCTCCTGCCAGTAACCCCTGCGATTGCCATTGCCGCTGTTGACCTGCCTGAACATCACAGCGATCCTCAAGATCGGATAATTATTGCCACAGCCTTGGTCCACAAGGCGCATTTGATGTCGGCTGATAAAAAATTTTCCCGGTATCCGGAAATCTCTGAAAAACTCTTGTAACTCGAACAAATTTGATAGAAGAAGTTTTGAGTATTTAAGATTGTACATTATTCCCCGAAAACATCATCGTGCGATTGGACGTTACCTGCCTTGTAATCTTTTGCGGAATTCCGGGGACATCCATACTTAATTAAAGAAAATAGTAGGTGTGTCCGTCAGTATTCACTAAATTAAGTATGTCCCCGGAATTTGGTCCGGAATTTGGAGACGTAACGTTGGAGATTGCCGCGTTGGTGCACCTGCCGGCGGGCCGTCCGGGATTGAGGAGCACGTGTAGAAATCCGACTATAATGCAATTTAATGCAGAATTGCCTTGACTATTCTGAAAAATAGTGCAGAATAGTCGGTATAAGAAATGGGGGTGTTTTGGCAATCGGAGGATGCGTTGGCCCTTATCCGCCCTAGACATAATCAGGATGGATGAGGACTGGGCGCAATCTTTATGTGAGTATATTAATGGAACGTCAGCAGAAAACCGCTATCATCAGAGACCTTGAAAAAAAGATGGTGTTTATCACCGGGCCAAGACAGGTGGGCAAGACCTGGCTGGCCAAAGATATTGCCCGATCGTTCTCCCGCAGTGTGTATTTGAACTATGACAGCGCGGGAGACCGCGACATTATAAAAAATGAAGCCTGGCTGGAAGATACGGATCTGCTCATTTTAGATGAGCTTCATAAGATGAAGGAGTGGAAAAATTATTTAAAAGGGGTTTATGATACCCGGCCGGTGGGCATGCGGATGCTGGTGACCGGCAGCGCCCGGTTAGAGGCGTTTCGTCAAAGTGGGGATTCTCTGGCCGGCCGGTTTTTCAGGCATCGGTTGTTGCCGTTTTCTCCGGCGGAGGCCGATCATGTGGAAGAACCTGCGGCCATGGCCCGTTTTTTGAGCCGGGGCGGGTTCCCGGAGCCGTTTTTAGCTGATGATGATATGGACGCGGACCGTTGGCGGATGCAGTATGTAGACGGGCTGGTCCGGACCGATATTCTGGATTTTGAAAGAATCCATGACTTCAAGGCAATTCAACTGATTTTCGAGTTGCTGCGGTCGCGAACAGGGACGCCGGTTTCATATCAGTCTTTGGCCGAAGATGTGGGGGTGGCGCCCAATACGGTTAAAAAATATATTCAGATATTGGAATCGTTGTTTGTTATCTTTCGCGTAACGCCCCATGCCAGAAATATCGCCCGATCGATTGTGAAGACACCCAAAATATACTTTTATGATATCGGCCTGGTTAATGGCGACGAGGGTGCCCGTTTTGAAAATATGGTGGCGCTGTGCCTGTTGAAGCATGTCTGTGGCCTGGCTGATTTTGAAGGTCGGGAGGCCGGCTTGCATTATCTTCGTACCAAGGACGGCGCGGAGGTGGACTTTTGTCTGGTGGAGAACAACCAGCCGGAACAGTTGATTGAGGTGAAGCGAACCCAAGAAAATCCTGGCCGGGCGTTGGTGACTTTTTCCCGGCGGTATGGAATTCCGGCAATGCAGGTGGTGTTGTATTTGAAGCACGAGCGTCGCGTTAAGGATATTGTTGTGCGACGGGGCGACGATTTTTTAAGGGGTTTAAAGATTTGACGGCTTCGTAAAAAGTCGTCACTCCGGGCTTGACCCGGAGTCTATGCATAATTAAGTAATTGAAAAAACTGGATACCGGGTCAAGCCCGGTATGACAAAAAAGCTGTTTTCCGACTTTTTACGAGCCCATCAAAAGCGAAGAATGAAAAATTAAAAAAATACTTTCCGGCTGTCATCGCGAGGAGCGAAGCGACGCGGCGATCCCAGGCAAGTTGGCATAGGATGAGATTTAGAGTGGGAGGTTGTTGTTGCAATTTGTTCTGGATTCCGGATCGGAGTCCGGTATGACAAAAAAGATGTTTTCCGAAGCCGTCATTGCATGATTGCATTCTTTTTTTGATAAAAAATTATTTCAATTGGCAGCAAACAAAAGTAAAATATAATTAATTGTTATTTTAAGTAATTTTAGACGCACCGTTCCCCTGTTGCTTGATCAACGGGAATTTACAATTTTTATTAAGCGGATTTTCTTCGTTGTTATTCATTATGAAACGCGTTCTCTAACTTGTTTTTGGTTATATGAAAAAGGAAATATGAAATACTGGTTCCGCCAACCCCGCATTTCCGTCTGCCTGGAAGGGGACAAGGCCATCCTGTTTGACCCGGACACCGGCCGGGAAAAGGTCATTAATCCCACCGGCCTGATCGTGTGGCAGGCCATGGACGGCACAGCGCGCATCAATGATCTTGCCGAAAGCCTTGCCGATGGCTGCGAAATTCCGGTCAACGACGAGATCCTGTCCGACGTCACCGGGTTCTCCGAAGAACTGCTGGACGAGGGGTTTGCGGCTGTATCGGAAGCTCCGGCCGAAAATCCGATGGCGGCAGAGGCGTATGCAAACGTTGCAGCTGCCCCCCGGGATCTTGACCTGTCTTTGACCGGTAAATGCAACCTTCATTGCGCTTATTGTTTTTATCATGATGAAATGGCTTCCCGTCCGGACCTGCCGCTTCAGGAATGGTTGACCTTTTTTGGTGAGTTAAAACAGCTCGGGGTCCGGAGCGCTACCCTGAGCGGGGGGGAGGTTTTTGTCCGGCCGGATTTATGGCCCCTGATCGACGGTTTGATTGACAGCCGGATGCGTTACAGTATTTTAAGCAACGGAACGCTGATTACCGAAAAAACATTGCTGGAATTTGAAAAGCATAAACGATCCCAACGGCTGAACAGTATTCAGGTGTCTATTGACGGTTCCTGCGCCGAGGTTCATGACAAAAGCCGCGGTAAAGGGAGTTTTGAAAAAGCATTGCGGGCTTTGCGCCTGCTTAAAGAGGCCGGTTTTCCGGTAGCGGTGCGGGTGACGGTCAATCGCTATAATGTAGATGACCTGGACAATATCGCCCGATTGTTGCTGGAGAATGTGGGGATAAACAGCTTCGGGACCAATGATGCCATGCCCATGGGCGCTGGATGTAATAATCAGAAGACCATCACCCTGACACCGCAACAGCAGGTGCTGGCCATGAAATCCCTGGCCCGGCTGGAAAAACAATACAACGGTCGCATTACCGCTACCGCCGGACCTTTGGCCAAGTGGTATTCATACCGGGAGATGGAGCACGCCAAAGCCGCCGGGGAATTGACCGCTCGATGGAAAATGGGGTATCTGACGGGTTGTGGCTGCATGTATAACAAGCTGTCTGTTCACCAGGACGGGATTATCACGCCGTGTAACATGCTGGCGAAACTGGTGCTGGGCCGCATTAACCAGGAGCGATTGACCGATATCTGGAAGCATCATCCGACGCTGCAGGCGCTTAAGGACCGGCGAAAGATTCCCATGAACCGGGTGCCGGGATGCGAAGACTGTGAATGGGCGCCGTATTGCAACGGCAGTTGTCCCGGGCTGGCCCATGAGATGACCGGAGAGGTTAACCGGGCCAACCCCCACGACTGTTATCGACGGTTCCGGGAGCAGGTCGTTGCTTTTGATAAACCGTTTATCGATGAATTGTCCCATGGTTGAAACCGATCCCCGGATTTTCAATAATCGCTACGTTGTCCGACAGGGTGTGGCGATTGAGGATTTTGACGCCGAATCCCTGATTTTTCTGCCGGAAGAACGCCGGCTGGTGAAAATCAATGCGGTGGCGCGCGATATTTTACAACTTCTGGATGGAGAACGGACGGCAGGTGATATCGTGCTGGAGTTGGCCGCCATTTACGCAGTATCTGTTGCGTTGCTAAAAAATGATGTCTGTTTTATAATAGTTGACTTATCAGCGCACGCTGTTATCAAAGAAAACAGACGGCTTGCAAAGATTACGGACTTCTGGAATATGGACAACAAAAAATACAGCATTAACCGCGAGGTCACCTGTCGCATCGAAGACCCCGAAGGCGCCATCCTGTTTCATCCGGAAACCGATGCGGTCCAGGTGATCAACGCAACGGGCCTGGCGATCTGGGAGGCCCTGGAATTTCCCCGGACAAAGCAGGCTGTCGTGGAACACCTTCTGGATGTTTGTGAAGATGTCCCGGAAGACCAAGTGGTTCAGGATGTAGAAGCGTTTCTTGAAAAACTGCAAGACTCCGGTTTTATCGGAGAAGTCCTCGAATGAGCTGCGACACACCGGACCCGATCCCCTCCGAGCCCTCCCGGGAGCCGCCGGACCTTCCGGAAGGCGTGCCCGCCCTGCGCTCATTTTATCTCTACCTGACCAACGGCTGCAACCTGCGTTGCCGGCACTGCTGGATTTCTCCCACATACATTGAGGGAGTACCGACACCGGGGGAATATATCGATTTTGGCACGCTCAAGGAGGCCGTATCCGCCGCCAGGCCGCTTGGTTTATTGAATGTCAAGTTGACCGGGGGGGAACCGCTTCTGCATCCGCAATTTATGCCCATTGTCGATTTTTTTACGGAACAGAAAATTCCCCAGACCATGGAAACCAACGGAACCCTTATCGACCGGGATCTGGCCGTACACTTAAAAAAACGGACCAGCCTGTGGCACGTCGCGGTGAGCCTGGACAGTGTCCGCCCGTCTTATCATGACTGGTTCCGGGGCGTGGAAGGCGCCTTTGATAAAACGGTTCGGGGGATTCAATATCTGGTGGCCGCCGGGTTTCGGCCCCAGATCATCATGTCCCCCCACCGGGGAAATCTGCATGAAATTGAGGCGCTGGTGGAAAAGGCCATCGATCTGGGAGCCGGCTCGGTGAAATTCAATCCGGCCACCAGTGTGGGGAGGGGGACGGCCATGCGGAAAAAAGGGGGTCTTCTGGATTTTGATGAAATTTTGCAACTGGTCCACTATATCCACAAAGAGCTGCAGCAACGAATTTCGATTCCCCTGACCATCATGGTGCCGCCGGTGTTGACGGCCGCCGCCGGCCCGTCCGCCCGGG
>CAZWCS010000075.1:0-5761 GCA_964632805.1 uncultured Desulfobacterales bacterium | reverse complement strand
GCTTTCCATATCGGAGCTTCTGTCTGTCGGAAAATTGTGCGGCACCTGTAATGTTCTACATATTCTGGGCATTCTGGGCAGCGGCGAAATGGCGCTTTGCGGTATCGGCCGGACCATTCCGGAACTTTGTTTCGGCCGTCTGGGCGAAGATGATATAAAGGATATCTGGCTCCATCATCCGGTGTTGAAAAAACTGCGAAACGGCCTTGCCGGACAATACCCCGGTATCTGCGGGGACTGCATTCACTCCGCCCGTTGTCTGATGCATTGTGTAGCGCAGAATTATGTTGAAAACGGGAAGCTTCTATCGCCCAATCCGATGTGCACCGAAGCAGAGAAACGGGGCCTATTCCCTGCTTCGCGACGACGCTCCCGTATCGAAAATGAGGCTGTGACGCCTGAATCGGGTTGCCAATGAGTAAAAGCATGCCGGAACCCATGGCTGCAAACGGCGAAAAGGACAATCCGGCCTCCTCCGTCACTACCCTTGAGGGGCTGTTTATCCATGCCGCCGCGATTCAGGGGAACCATGGCGCCATTTTGCTGATGGGACACTCTTCTTCCGGAAAAACCACCTTAAGCTCCCTGCTTTCCGCCCATTTTCCGGTAATCACGGATGATCTGGTCTTTGCTCACCGGCGGCAGCAAGACGTCTGGCGGATAATGGATGGAAGCCGTCTAAAATCCATCGCCTATGAAAACGGCTGCGTTTACGGGGAGATATCACCCGAAGCCGAAAAGGCCTATCCCTTGTGCGCCATCATCCGTATTTTTGGGGCGCAACATACCACCTTACAACCATTGCCACCGATCAAAACCTGCGAATATCTTATGGATGCCGTTTTTGAGATTGATCTCCAGCGGGCAACCAACAGTTTGATGCTGGCCAACAGATGGTTTCATTTAACGGCGCTGATGGCCAGACAATGTCCGGGATGGCAACTATGCTTCACCCTTGACGAGCAGTTGATCGTTCCCTTATTAAAACAGTTACCCGAAAAATAAAACCGGTGCCTTGAAAAAAATCGTTTGCAAATCGACGGTTTTGCCTCTAAACTGTTGTTCGTTCAAATTATAGTGATTTTCTATTAAGGGGATCGGGACATGCCTGACAAAAAAATCAAGTATGAAAAACCCCAAAGCATGGCTGTCGGCAAAATCGCCCCGGTGCTGGGGGAGACTTGCAGTACCGGAAGCGGCGCGTCTGACGGATGCGGTTGGGGAAATGACCCCAAGACGATTCCTTATTGCGATACCGGCGCCATCGCCACGGGGAATTGTCATCCGCATGGGGGGACAGCGGGGCAAAGTTGTCACGTGGGAGATTCCCCCGGGTGGTGATTTTTCATTCATTTCCGGGGCAAGCGCAAGACAGCCGCTGAATGTTCTGGGCAATAATGGGAAAATGTGAGCCGGCAATTACCAATGCACCGTATATATCATGGTCACAGTATGAAGGGCACTTTCCGACCGGGGGATGTGCTGACGGTTGAAGCAGTATCGCTGTCGCAGGTAAGGCCGGGAGATGTCGTGGTTTTTCCCCGGCAGCGCGGCCCGGGTCGGCATGAAGTCGTTCACCGGGTGATGCGCCGGGTGCCCGGAGGATATGTAACCCGCGGGGACGCAGCAGCCTGCGAGGACGCCGGGATATTGCATGACGGTCAACTGGTGGGCCGGGTGTGCCATAAAATCCGCAACAATGGTGTTAAAAAGGTACAGGGGGGCGGGATCGGACTCTGGCGGGGGCGAATACTTCACTGTTACTGGGCCCTGCGGCGAAAGGCCGGCCAAAAAACGCGGACCGCCTATGGCCGACTCTGCGCCTCGGGTATTGCCCGCCGCTTATGGACCCCCCGCATTACCCGGATGATGATCGCTTCCGCCGAAGGCGCCTGCATTCACTATATCTGTGGCAAACGTATTGTAGCCCGTTATTGGCCGGATAAAGACACCTTGGAATGCCGCAAGCCCTGGGATCTGATCATCGGTTCGGCCGAAAAAGTATAATCGTTATCTTCTACCCCGAATTCCGGGGACCTCCATACTGTTTGATGATTTAAAGGTTTTATGATTCCCGGAAATTTTTTATCAGACCGGCATAAGCCCGGACAGCGGCCGGAAAGTTCTGGTGCCGGGGGAAATCGTTACCTTGAAAATTCTGTTGCAATAACAGGATTTTCAAGGTAAATATGGGGTATGATACCAAGAAAAAACGAAATACAAATTTTACGTGAGGCGTTGTCGATTTATCCGGCAGTTATGGATAAGAGGCGTCTTTCCTTCGTCATTTCTTGCAGGTGCGGACAAAATCAGCCTGGAATGGCGAAAAGCGTTTATCTCCACTTTTTTGGAAAGAGATTTGCCTCAGCTGGGAATTACCATCAGTTCCGCTACAATGCGCCGGTTCTGGAATATGCCGGCCCATTATCATGGTCAGATATGGAACGCCTCCGAGTTTGCCCGGTCCTTCGGCGTGGCAGATACCACTGTCAGGCAGTACCTGGATCGGCTTACAGACGCGCTGGTGGTCAGGCAGGTTCAGCCCTGGCATGAGAAAATATCCAAGCGCCAGGTAAAATCCCCCAGGGTTTGAAATAAAAAAAACAGTCGCACCAAAGGTGACAAAATCCATGCGGACAGCGTTGGCGGACCTCGGCCTGGATCGTTTGTATGTCGTTCATGCCGGAGATCATTCTTTCCCAATGGCTGAAAAAATAAAAGCGGTTTCGGTTTCAAAAATGCATACAGGGATTGGTGCTTAAGAGATTGGTCGGTAAACGACAGGTGATTGGGGGAAGTTATATGGAATCCGAACAGGAGTTATTATAATGTCAACGGTGGCCACCATCATCGGTGCCCGTCCCCAGTTTATCAAGGCGGCGGCGGTCAGCCGGGAATTGCGTAAGCGAGTCCGGGAAGTGCTGGTTCATACCGGTCAGCATTATGACAGCAATATGTCGCAGGTTTTTTTTGATGATTTGCAGATTCCCCGGCCGGATTACGACCTGGGGGTTGGTTCGGGCAATCACGGCAAACAGACCGGGGCCATGCTGGCGGCGATTGAAGAGGTCCTGCTGCAGGAGCGGCCGGACCGGGTGATGGTTTACGGGGATACCAATTCCACCCTGGCCGGCGCCCTGGCCGCCGCCAAACTGCATATCCCGGTGGCCCATGTGGAAGCGGGGCTGCGCAGTTTTAACCGGAATATGCCCGAAGAAATCAACCGGGTGCTGACGGACCATATGTCCGATATGCTGTTTTGCCCCAGTCCGACGGCGGTGGCCAATCTGGCAGCCGAAGGCCTCAGCCGGGGCGTGCATCTTGTGGGCGATGTCATGTACGAGGCCCTGATGCACGCCGTGGCCCTTGCGGAAAAAAAATCGGACATTTGCAGGCGGCTGGATCTGGAGGCCGGGACCTATATTCTGGCCACCATTCATCGCGCCGAACATACCGACGATCCGGGCAAGCTGGAACGGCTGCTGGGCGTACTCAGCGAAATCGCCCGGCAACATCCGGTTATCTTTCCGGTTCACCCCCGGACACGCGGCCAGCTGGAGCAGTTGCCCGAGGGCTGGGCCGCAATGGAAACGACGGGGCTGCGCCTGCTGGAACCGGTCGGTTATCTGGACATGGTCCGGCTGGAGGCCGGGGCCAAGGTAATTATGACCGATTCCGGCGGAATTCAGAAAGAAGCCTACTGGCTGCGCGTGCCTTGTGTTACCCTGCGGGAGGAGACGGAGTGGGTGGAAACCGTGGAACAGGGGTGGAATGTGATAACGGGTACCGACCGCGACCGTATACGGGCCGCTGCACTGGCGCCGGCCAGACCCGCCACCTTTTGCGACGCCTACGCCGGTGAGGGGAGTGTGGCACGTTTGCTGGATGTTTTGTCGTTATGAAATTTCGTGGATGAGAATTCTCCCGGAATTCTGTGTTTGCAAATTCGTTTTTGGTGGCGTATAATTATCTTGTAATTCCCAGACATTCGGATAACGAATCGCAGGCGGATAAGCCAAGGGTATCCGTTAAAATATTCCCCTTCAAAGGTGTTGCTACGGAAGATGCAATGATGCCTTCTTTTTTCCCTCCTATGATTGCCCGTACGAAAAATTTTCTGCAGACCGATATCTGGCGGATCCGCCTGAAAGAGCTGGGCGGGGCAAAAAGATTTTTTGTCCAGAGTCTGCGGATACTGCTGGTGGCGATAAAAGAGTTTATCAGCGATCAATGCGCCTTGCGGGCATCCGCCTTAACCTTTTATACCCTTTTGTCCATTGTGCCGGTTATGGCCATGGCCTTTGCCGTTGCCAAGGGCTTCGGGTTCCAGAATATGCTGGAACGGGAGTTGCTGGAGCAGTTCGCCGGTCAGCAGGAGGTGATCAACAAGGTTATTGAATATGCGCGCACCATGCTGGAGCAGACCAAAGGCGGCCTGCTGGCGGGAATCGGGGCCGCAGCGCTGCTGTGGGCGGTGATCAAGGTCATGAACAACATTGAACAGTCTTTCAATGATATCTGGGCCAATACCGTGCCCCGTTCTCTGGGGAAAAAGTTCAGCGATTATCTTTCTATTATCCTGGTGGCCCCGGTGCTGCTGATCATGTCCGGCAGTGTTACGGTTCTGATTGTCAGCCAGGTGACGCTTATAACGGAGAAAGTTTCGGTGCTGGGCATTTTCAGCCCGCTTATCCTGTTTCTTTTGCAATTGTTGCCGTATGTGGTGATCTGGGGGTTGTTTACTTTTGTTTACATGTTTATGCCCAATGTGCGGGTTTCCATCCGGTCGGCCCTGGTGGGGGGGATTGTCGCCGGGACGGTTTTTAAACTGTTGCAGTGGGCCTATATTTATTTTCAGGTGGGGGTTTCCCGCTATAATGCCATTTACGGCAGTTTTGCAGCCCTGCCGCTGTTTTTGGTCTGGCTGCATCTGAGCTGGCTGGTTGTCCTGTTCGGCGCCGAGATTTCTTTTGCCCATCAGAACGGTGAGGAATACGAACTGGAACCGGAAAGCAGAAATATCAGCGGGGCACTTAAAAAAAAGCTCAGCCTGTCTGTGCTGCATCTTTTGGTGAAAACGTTTCAAAACGGAGAGCGGGCGCTTACTGACGGGCAGATATCCGATACCCTCAACCTGCCGATTCGCCTGGTGCGAGAGAGCCTGAACGACCTTTTCACCAGCGGTCTGATCACCAAGGCCATTGTCGCGGAAGGCGCCGCAGATGCCTGGCAACCGGCGCGGGACATCAATGATATGACGGTTGCCGCAGTTTGGGAAACACTGGATAAAAGCGGATTGAATGCGCTGCCGCTTGAATCTACGCGGGAGTTCCGCCTGCTCGCCGAGGCGGTAGACGCCTGTTATGCGGCCATCCAAACCTCTCCGGCCAATACCCTGGTGAAGGATATCGCCACCTGAACGTCTGCGGGGCCGCCGGTTGGTTTCAGTGCGGGGTAAGGCGCAGCTGCACCCGGGCCTGGGAGAAATCATTTTTTTGTGCTTCCGGGGACAGGGTTTCTCCTTCGACCAGGAACAGGCGGACGGGGTCCAGACGCCCGGATTTGAGCAGGTAATCCTTCACCGCCCGGGCCCGCTTCTGACAGAGCAGGCGCAAAGCATCCTTTTTGATTTCGCTGTCTCCTTCGATGGACGCCGCCACTTCTTCTTTTTCGCTTCGGTCCGGGCCGGACGAAGATTGGGCTTTTGCCTCGGCGGGGGCGGCCAGCGCCGCCCCGTCCTGAACCGGGTCAACATAGCCGG
>CAZWCS010000074.1:0-21339 GCA_964632805.1 uncultured Desulfobacterales bacterium | reverse complement strand
GGAGAAGATTGGAGATAGTGTGAAGGGGATTGCTTCATCCCGCCGAAGCCGGGATTCGCAATGACTGCAAGGGCGTACGGGATTACTTCGGGCGGCCTGGCCGCGGGATTACGCTCCTCGTAATGACGGGAGAGGCGGGCAAAGGACACGCCTTATAAAATAAACAAGCGCAACATCACCGCCGGAGGCCTGACGTCTATGAAAATGTTTCAGGATGATACGTTTGCCATGACATACAACGAGGTGACCATCCGGCTGCCGGAACCGGAAGCCGGTATATGGCCTTCGCTGCTGTGTCATTGTACAGAACCATATACCGCTTTTCTGAATCTTTCCATTGACACGGGCGCTTCATAATTGCACAGTTTATCTGTATGTATATGATGACCATACACAGGCCATCGATGTGTGGAGGACCGGGGCCGGGTTTTCGCAAAAAAAGCACTGTCATTACGCAAAAAGGAGAGAACCATTATGTCTGACCTGGTAAATGTAACCATTTCCGATCATGTGGCTGATGTCCGGTTTAACCGGCCGGATAAATACAACGCCTTGAGCTATGATATGATTATTGCCATGGCCGATACCATTGACCGGCTGGCCGGAGAAAACACGGTCCGGGCGGTGGTGGTTTCCGGCGCGGGCAAGGGGTTTTGCTCCGGCCTTGACGTGAGCAATTTCAGCACCCCCCCGCCCTCGGACAAAATCAACATCGCCAGCCTGACGGACCGGTATGAAGACCGGATTACCAACATTTTTCAATACATCGCCTACGGCTACAAGCAGCTTCCCATGCCGGTGATTGCCGCCATTCACGGGGTGGCCTACGGCGGCGGCTGCCAGATTGCGCTGGGCGCGGATATCCGGCTGGCAACCCCGGATGCAAAAATTTCCATCATGGAAATGAAGTGGGGGCTGATCCCGGACATGTCCGCCTCCCAGACCCTGAGAGATCTGGTTCCCATTGACGTGGCCAAAGAGCTGATTTTCACGGGCAAGATCATCAGCGGCGAAGAAGCCGCCGGATTGCACCTGGTTACCCGTACCTGCGAAAACCCCTATGAAGAGGCCCTGGCCCTGGCCCGGGAAATCGCCACCAAGAGCCCCCATGCCGTCCGGGCGGCCAAACAGTGTTTAAACGAAGTCTGGCACGGGGACGAGGCCAAAGGGCTGCTGCGGGAATCAGAGCTGGAAATGACCATCATCGGCGGGCCCAATCAGATGGAAGCCATTATGGCCAATATGCAGAAACGGGCGCCCAATTTTAAAGATCCGGGATAGGGCCGTGAACATAGCGCTCCACTGTTCCGTAAACGGGATTGTTCGTTATGTGCCTTGCCCGCACGCTGCACCATTTCCTGCTGGCGATAATATTATGTACTGATATTATTGCTTTACAATATATTCAATTTCTGTTATTATAAATATAATTAGGTTCACCTATAACAATTTACAGGAAGACCATAATACCGTTCCGCTTGGGGCAATCAACAGTGACCGGAAAATCGCCGGCAGTTATCTTCTTCTGTGATCATCAGCAATTAATAACGCGGTCATTGCCTACCACGTTAATTTGCAGTCGGCTGTAACTTTATGAAGATTATTCAAACCAAACGGGAAAAGAGGTGAACAGTATGAAAGTTTTTCTGCTTTTTGAACTGTTTCTATGTGTTTTCTGTCTTTACGCGCTTTTTTATTTCGAAGGCGAGACGCGGATTACGGTGCCCATCATATGTCTGGTTACGGTTTTCCTGTTTGAGATGCTTCAGACCAGATTAAAAAAAACGGTCACGGAAGTTGAAATCGCCCCGTCCATCAAAGAAAAAATGCGTAAAGCCGAAACGAAACAATAGCGTCGGCCAACCGCGAACTTCTTTTTCCCGCCTCAATTCAGTCCGGGCAGCCATTGCTGCAGGCCCGGGCAGCTTAAACCGGTCTTGCTGCTGTTGATCCCGATGGCAAAGGCTTTGGACCATGCCGACAATCACGAGCAGATGGCGGCCGCGGGTTGCCGCGGTGCAGAAAAAATCCGGGACAGGGGCTGTTGCGGGGACAAGGACGGGATTGCTTCGGGCACTGTGGTGCGTAATGACAGGAGATATGTTTGGGATTACTTCGTCGCTTCGCTCCTCGTAATGACTGCAAGAGGGGACCGGGCGTAATGGCGGGAAGGAAATATACGGATGCAGGGCAAAAAACGATTTGCCATGGTAAGCTATGAAAAATGCGACCCCGGACAATGTGACCCGGAAAAGGGCATTTGTGCGGCGGTGGCGGCGTGTTCACATAAAGTCATTATTCAACTGGACGGTGTTTTTGAACCGCCCATGATCAATCAGGACCTGTGCCAGGGATGCTGGGACTGCGTCGAGGCCTGCCCCCTGGAAGCGATCCGGATAAAGGAAATCGGGATTTAACCGGAAAATCAATAAAACCTAAAATTTCTTATTATCCCACATCCAGAACGCTTTTGCAGGGGCTGGATTCCCGCTCGAGGGCCAACGGAGAAAAAAAGGAGACGGCCATGTGCTTCCGGAATGCATTTTTGACACTTTTTATCATGATTTCCGCTGTTGGCCTGCTGGCCGGCTGCGGGCTGAAACAGTCCCTGCCGGTGGTGGAAAATCCGCCTGCCTGCCGCACTTATGAAATCGGGGCGGGGCCCGAGGATTTTGTGCTGGATACCGGCAGCGGCCCGCCGCGGCTGCTGGTCTCCTGCCATGACCGCCGACCGCCGGGCGGGGCGGGCAAAATCATGGGTTTTGACCTTGCAACCCGCACCTGTGCAGAGATGAAACGCCGGGGGGACAAGGAGGCGATTTCACACTTCGCCCCCCACGGCATGGACATCCGCCATACCGCCGCGGGCAAGACCCTTTTGTATGTCATCGTACATGATTTCCGGGGCCGGGGAGACCGCTTTGAAAATGCCATTGCGGTGTATGAAGTGGGCGAAGATACCCTGGAGCTGGCGGCGCTGCTGCAAAACAAGGCCTGCCTCTGGTCGCCCAACGACCTGTCGGTGATGGCCAGCGGAGAGATATACGTGACCAACGACTACCGCACGGAAATGGACCTCTACCTTAAGCGCGAGGCCTCCGAAATCGCCCATTATGATCCCGAAAAACGGTCCTGGCGCATCGTGGCCGACGACCTGCGCTTTGCCAACGGCATCCTGGCGGAAACCGGGCGGGTGTTTATCGCCGCCACCCTGGGCAATACCCTCTATGCCTTTTCCCGGAACCCGGACGGTTCCCTGGGCGAGCCGGAAATAATCGCCGAAATCAAGGGCCTGGATAATATCATGGCCGGGGAATCCGGCCTTTTCGTGGCCGCCCATTTTGACGATCTGGCTTTTATGCGCCACCGCAAAACCGCCGGGGAACCCTCCCCCACGGCACTCTTTTGCGTGGACCCCGTCCGGAAAACCAAAGAGGTGCTGTATGCCGACGACGGCCGGAATTACAGCGCCGCCTCCACCGTTCTGGTTTATGATGGAGTGCTGTACGCGGGCCAGGTGTTTGACGATCTGCTGCTGGTGTGCGGGGAGTAGAGCTTTTGCCCGCAACCTATGGGACTGCTTCGTCGCTGCGCTCCTCGATGACAAAAAATGAATTATGTCATAACCCCCGCAAAAGTCATTCCGGACAAGTCCTGCCGAAAGCGGGGCGCAATCCGGAATCCAGAAACCGGAGGCGGACTCGATGACGGCCATGGAAGGCAAACAAGCTTCTACCGCGAAAACCCGGATATAAAATTCTGCTGGAAGGCGAGGTGATCGGCTACGGCGCCAGCGGCCGCAACGGCGGCTCCAACATGACCCTGTTCGGTTCGACGCTGTCGGTTACCGCCCTGCGCTTCGGCCGGGAAAACCCGGCAGAAACCGTTTAACCCGGCCCGGATTCCCCTACACAGCACTGGAAATATTCACTATTTGCCGACGGGCAGGACAAAAACCGGCACCTGTAATTTACAAAACAATTTGAATATCCGGTTTCAAACTGATAAATTATAAATTGATCATACCGCTTCATTCAAGGCAAGGGCAAAGCGTTTTTATCGTTTTGAAATACAACACCCACAACAATTTCAGGAGATTCTAATGTACTTCAAGCAGATTACGGTACCGGGGCTGGGCTGCAATTCTTACGTGATCGGCTGCCCGGGGGCGAGGCAGGCGGTGGTGGTGGACCCCAAACGGGATGTACAGGAATATATGGATATTTCCCGGGATGAGGGAATGAAAATCACCCACATTATCGAAACCCACGTGCATGCCGACCATGTCAGCGGCAACCAGGAGTTAAAATCCCGGACCGGGGCGGATATCTATTACAGCGAGCACGCACCGGTAACTTTTGATCACAAGACACTGGCAGAAGGAGACCGTATTGAATTCGGCATGGTCAAACTGGAGGTGCTTTTCACTCCGGGCCACACCCCCAATTCCATCTCGCTGCTGGTAACCGACAAGGCCCGGGCGGATGAACCGTGGATGATCCTGACCGGGGATTTACTGTTTGTCGGCGCCATCGGCCGGCCGGACCTGGCGGGGGAGGAAATCCTGGAAGAGCAGGTGCGCAATCTCTATCACTCCCTGTATGAAAAGATCGGCCAGCTGCCCGGCCACCTGGAAGTGTATCCCGCCCACGGCATGGGGTCGCTTTGCGGCAAGGGCATGAGCGCCAAAACCAGTTCCACCCTGGGGTATGAGCAAAAAACGCAGGAAGTGCTGCGCCTGCTCGATTTTTCGGCTTTTCATGATTCCATTATCGGCGCCTCGCCGGTGCGGCCCAAAAGCTTCACCCACATCATCAACACCAATATTGAAGGGGCGCCCCTGCTGGAGCGCTGCCCGCTGGAACAGATGCTCAACCCCGACCAGTTCCAGACCATCCTCAGGCAGGGCGCAACCGTGATCGACACCCGGGGGACCGCCTCCTTCGGCGGATTTCATATTCCGGGCGCCATTAACATCGGTTTTGAAAAACAGATGGCCAACTGGATCGGCATGGTGATTGAGCCGAAGGACAAACTGCTGCTGGTGGTGGACGACCGGGAAAAATACGATCAAATGACCACCGAGCTGCACCGCATCGGTTATGACAATATCCTGGGATACCTTTCCGGGGGCATGCCGGCCTGGATCAGCCACGGCCTGCCGATCGACAGCCTCTCCCCCCTTTCGGTCCAGGACCTGAAGCAGCAGATTGATAATCAGGATATCGGCCATATTGTGGATGTCCGTACCCCGGAGGAGCGGGCCCAGGGATATATACCGGACTCCACGCACGTGCCCATGACCGACATTCTGGACAGCAGCCTGGATCTGCCCAAAGGCGGAGAGATCATCACGGTTTGCGGTACCGGATATCGGGCCAACATTGTGGCCAGTCGCCTCAAACAGGACGGATTCACCCATGTGCACAGTTTGGCCGGCGGCCTGACCGCCTGGGCAAGCGCCGGGTATGAACTGGCGTCCTAAGTTCGGGCGACCTGAAATCCGGGAGCGGGGGTAAACGCCGTCCGGTTGTAACTGTCGGGTAACATCGTATCATGGAAACCAGCCACCGGATTTTTTTCAAAGATTCCCGCCGCATGACGGAGCTGGCGGAGAAAAGCGTGGGCCTGGTGGTGACTTCGCCTCCCTATCCCATGATTGTCATGTGGGACGAAATGTTTGCCGCCCGGAACCCCCGGATCCGGCAGGCCCTGGACAGGTTGGACGGCCCCCGGGCGTTTGAATTGATGCACCGGGAGCTGGATGCGGTCTGGCAGGAGGTGTGGCGGGTGACCAAACCCGGCGGGTTGGTCTGTATCAATATCGGTGACGCCGCCCGCACGGTGGACGGCAATTTTGCCCTGTATCCCAATCACGCCCGGATTCTTTCCCGGATGCAGGACATCGGCTTTACCGCCCTGCCGGAAATTCTGTGGCGCAAGCAGACCAACGCCCCTAACAAATTCATGGGTTCGGGCATGCTGCCGGCCGGGGCCTATGTGACCCTGGAGCACGAATTTATCCTGATTTTCCGCAAAGGCGGCAAACGAAACTTTTCCGCCAACCGGGAAAAGGCCGCCCGGCGAAACAGCGCCTTTTTCTGGGAAGAACGCAACGCCTGGTTTTCCGATGTCTGGCTGGATCTGAAAGGCACCGGCCAGAACCTGTTTGACAACAAGACCCGCAGCCGCAGCGCCGCCTTTCCCTTTGAAGTGCCCTACCGCCTGATTCACATGTTTTCCGTCAAAAGCGATACCGTGCTGGACCCCTTTGCCGGAATTGGCACCACCATGCTGGCGGCCATGGCCGCAGGCCGTAATTTTTCGGGCTATGAACTGGTTTCCGATTTTGCCGAGGCCATTTTTGCCGGCGCCGACAGCCTGATCGCCCATGCCAACCAGCGGATCGATCAGCGGCTGCAGAGCCACCTGGATTTTGTTAGGGAACGCACCGAAACCAAGGGGACGCCGGGATATGTGAACCAGCACTACGGGTTTCCCGTGATGACCCGGCAGGAGACGGCGCTGCTGCTCAATGAACCGCTGACGGTGGAAAAAAAGGGGAAAGGCACTCTGGCGGTTACCTATTCCGACCGGCCGCAGCAGCGGTTCTGCGTTACCGGGCAGGAAATGTTTGCAGCCCCGGAGGCAAAGCCGCCAGAGCGGAAACAGAAAAGCCGGGCGCGGCAGCTGCGTCTGATCGAGTAAAGCGGTATATATTCAAAATAATCGCCAATTTGAAAAAAGCGCCCGCCGCAGGAAGGATTGCCGATGGAAGAACGCTGGGAACACCGGATGAAAAAAAGCAAGGCGGCCGTGGTTTTGGGTGCCGTCGCCCGGATGCCGCAGATACTGGTTCTGAAATACCGGGCCGGTCGATTCAGCACGGCGATTCCCGATTACCCGGAAAAACTGCCGCTGCCGGACGGAGACACCCTGTATGCCTGGATTGAAACCCTGTGCCGCGGCAGCCACCGACGGCCCGGCAGCGAGACGGGGCAGGCGGCGGAAAACTGGATCGCCGGAAAATTCCGGGAATTCGGCCTGGACAACGTTTCCAGAGACCCCATCGACATGACTGTGTGGGAGGCCCGGAACTGGTCGCTGACGGTCGATGGCCGAAAAATTCCCAGCTTTTACCTAATCAACAGCGGGTTTAGCGGCCCCGATCCCGTCACCGCGCCCCTGGTTTACGTGGGAACCGGCAGGGCCGCGGATTTCACCAGAGTCGACGCCACCGGCAAAATCGTGGTGGCCGATGTTCCCTTTCCCGCCATTACTTACGGCGCCCTGCTCAAACTCAGCGGAGTGGCCTATGCCGTCAGTGATCCGGATCACCACATCCGGCTTTCTTCGCGGCAGTACCTGAATTATGTCCGCCGTAATTTCATCGGCGGCTATACGGCGGACAACGCCCCGAACAATGATGTTTACTGGAATGCCTGTAAAAACGGCGCCCGGGCGGTCTGCCTTATCCTCAAAGACCAGCCTTCCAATTCCAACAGCCACTACGGCCCCTACGATGAAATCATAAAGCCTCTGCCCGCCCTGTGGATCGGGAAATACGACGGCCGGCACCTCCGGAAGATGGCCCGCCAGGGAAAACCAGCCGCCCTGTTGCTGGAGGGAGAGACGCGGCCGGGGGTAATGCACAATGTCTGGGGGGTTCTGCCGGGACAATCCGAGGAGACGGTTATGGTCACCTCCCATCATGACAGCCCTTTCCAGGGGGCGGTAGAGGATGCTTCCGGGATAAGCCAGGTCCTGGCCCAGGCCGCCGCCTGGTCGCAGATGCCGCAACGCGCCCGCCCCCGGACCCTGGTGTTCGTGGTGGACGCGGGCCATTTTTACGGCTCTCTCGGTGCCCATCACTTCGCCCGGACACACCCGGACATCATGAAAAAAACCGTTCTCCTGCTGACGCTGGAACACCTGGCCGCCCGGGAAGTGCGGGAGGTCGACCGGAACTACGCCCTCACCGGCAGG
Organism: uncultured Desulfobacterales bacterium; assembly: GCA_964632805.1. Classification (GTDB taxonomy): domain Bacteria; phylum Desulfobacterota; class Desulfobacteria; order Desulfobacterales; family Desulfosudaceae; genus CAZWCS01. The sequence continues at coordinate 13,353 of CAZWCS010000074.1, read as the reverse complement.
CCGGCCTTTACCATCATGTTTACCTCCCACCAGGCCCGGATCGTGGCAGCCGTCAAAAACGCTTTCCGGAAAACTGTCCCCCGGCATGTGGCTGCTTTGCCTTCCGATCTGCTGGGGCCGGTGCCGACCTCGGATGCCGCCGGATATGTGGCCGAAAGCGGGGTTCCCGTCATTTCCTGGATCGGCTGCCCTTATTACCTGCTGGACGATCAGGATACCCTGGACAAAATCGAAAAAGCGGAGCTGGGACCGGTTTGTGAAACCGTGACGGAACTGGTCAAGTCCTTCATGGTCTGATGGCCCCCGGCGTTGCCCATCCAGAAAATACAAATGCGCTTATCCCTAAAGCCCCGGTGACCTGTATTGGTAAAACTTCGTCACCATGGCAAAAGCCGGGGGCCGGAATAACCCCTCAAAGACCGGCGTTTATTACAATTGCAGGATGCCGGCGGTCTTTCGTTTATACGCCAGGCGGCCGTCCAGAAACACCATTTCCGGCTTTTGCAGGTGCTTCATCGTTTCCAGGGGATTTTCGACAAAAACCGCCAGATCGGCCAGTTTGCCCGCTTCCACCGTGCCCAGGTCCGATTCCCGGCGCAACAGACGGGCATTGTTAATGGTGGCCATGCGCAGAATGTCGGCCGGTTTAATCTCCTGCTCCTCCAGAAGCTGCATTTCCAGGTACATGGCCCCGGGAAAAATCAGAGGCACCCCGCCGTCGTTGCCGCAGCCGAAGATAGCTCCGGCCCGGTAGAGCTCCCTGATATTGACGGCGCCGTCGTTGGCGGCCGCGTTCATCACGGTGGGGTCGGGCCAGGGAAGCAGGTGCCATCTTTCGAAACTGGCCGGGTCGCACAGCCGGTGATAGTATTTCTGCGTACTGGCGCACAGTTCCGGCTCGCAGAATTCTTCGATCAGGTCGGGCATGTAGCGGGGGCGCTCCTGCGCGATGCGGACGGAAAAGCCTTTGCCCCAGTTGGGGTCACCGGCCCGGGCATACGCCAGGGCGAAGGCCACCGAGGCGGTGGGCACCAGGGTGTGGCGGTTGTCCAGAATTTTCCGGGCCGCGGCCTCGGGAATGCCCTGGTCGGTGGTCATGTGCTCCAGGGAGGGGACACCGGCGGCCAGCCCCATGTTCAATCCGTCCAGGGTGGTATGGTGCAGGGCCACGTACTTCCCGTGTTTTTCCGCCTCTTCCTGGATGGCGGCGGTGGTGGCCAGGTCCATCACGGGAACGGTTTCACCCGGCATGACCAGCTCCCGGGGTTGCTGAAAGAGCTTGATAAAATCCGCGCCCCGGTCCACCGCCTGCTGCACTGCCCGTCGCCCCTGTTGCGGCGTACCCACTTTATACCAGAAGGGCTTTTCCTTGAAATAGACGATCATGCGGTCGGTGTAACCGTCATCCACATCCATGGCGGCGCTCCAGTGAATGCGGGGCCCCAGAATCTCGCCGTGACCGATTTTTTGGCGCAGATCAGCCAGAAAATCGCTTACCGCCAGCATATCACGCACCGTGGTGACGCCGTGCTTGACACATTCTTCGGCATGACGCTCCAGCTGCCGGGTATAGGCCAGCAGCGTACCCAGCCCGAAGCCGAAGCCGCCGGGCAGGGTCATGTGACAGTGGGCGTTGATAATGCCCGGCATAAGAAAGGCCCCCTGCAGATCCAAAACCCGATGGACGCCGGCGGGCCGTGGGGCCTCCGGAGGAAAGACCTGTTGGATGCGGTGGTTTTGAATCAACACCGCCCGATCCGGCAGGGCTTGACCGCTGACCACATCAACCACGGTACAGTGGGTCAGCAGCAGGGATTCCTCCGGCCGGGTCAGGGGTTCGGGACGGGTCTGGCGGGGCGTGAGCCGGGCACAGGAACCGGCGGCGGTCCCCAGGGCCAGCGCGGCGGACAACTGCAAAAACTGGCGGCGATCCATGGGCGCTTCTCCTTGTAATAAAAGTTGGAAATTATTATATTATTCGTAGCAGAAGGCCACCGGAGTGTCAACGGAGGAAAAATGCGGCAAAGAGTTCGATGCTGCCGGAAAATGCCATACCGAAGCAATCCCATAGGTAATGATGACGGCTGTCGTTATAAGGAACAGCAGGCAGGGATCGCCGCGCTCCTTGCCATGGCCGTTCGCCTGTCACGGCTCCCTGCGTTCACATTCGGACGCCTCCTGCCCGTCGGCGGACCGTTCGCACCAGTCGCAGACATTGGCGAATTCGTCAATCCAGGTTTTGTGCCACAAGTTCACCCGGCTGCAGTAGGCCGCCCGGCCGATCAGATGGGCGGCCACCGGGGCCGTGAGCAGAAGAAAAAATACCGCGGCCAGGGCCCGCAGGGTGGTGCTGAACTCCATGTAATGAAAGGCCAGAGCCAGAAAAATCAGCCCCGATCCCAGGGCGCCGGCTTTGGTGGCGGCGTGCATGCGGATAATGGTATCCGGCAGGCGGAGCATGCCCACCGAGGCGATAAAGGCGAAAAGGCCGCCGGCAAGCAGTATTAAAGCGGTTATGGTTTCAATCATGTTCTACTTCCCCTTCCTGCTGGCGTTTGGCCAGCCGCTCCCGGAACCGGGCCAGGGCCACGGTACCCAGAAAGGCAATGAGGGCATAGGCAATAGCAACGTCCAGAAAGGCCTTCTCCCCGGTATAGATGGAAATCGCCCCCAGATAGGCGACAATCAGGACGGAAATCAAATCCAGGGCCACGATCCGGTCCGCCGGGTCCGGGCCGATGACCAGCCGGATAAAGGCGAGCAAAATGGCCAGGGTCAACAGGACCAGCACCAGCTCGGTGGTCAGTTCCAGAACCATATTTTCCATACCCATCAGCGAATCGCCTCCAGCACACGTTTTTCAATTCCCTGTTTAATTTCGCGGCGCGCCGCTTCCACATCCTCCAGAAACATCATATGCACATACAGGGTTTTCCGGTCATCGGAAACATCCAGGCTGAGCGTTCCCGGGGTGAGGGAAACCAGGTTGGCCACCAGCATAATTTCAAAATCGGTCTCCGCATCCAGGGGCACGGCCACCACCCCGGGTTTACTGATATGTTGGGGGGTAATCACATCCCAGAGCACCCGCAGGTTGGAGACCAGCAGCTCCCGGAAAAAAAAGCCCGCCAGGCGAAGAACCCGGCCGACCCGCCCGAAATAGGTGCTCGGCCCGTAGAGCAGCCGGGTTACCCACAGGGCCAGGAAGCCGACGGCAAAGCCGGTCAGAAAGCCGGTCAGGTTGACCTGCCCGATAATGGCGCAGAAACCCGCGGCCAGAAACAGATTCAGCAGAAACAGATTTCTCATACGCCCCCCAGCACGGCCCGGACATAGATATCCGGGTGAAGCAGTTCATGGGCCGCCTGCTCCGCCAGGGCGAAAAACGGCCCGGGCATCAGGCCGATAAAAATGGTGATGGCCACCAGCAGAATAATCGGCAAAAGCAGCCAGAATTCTCCGCCGGCCGCCTCGACTTGCGCGGGTTCTCCCGGCGGGGCGGGCTTCCAGAAGGCTTCCTGCCAGATTTTGGTCATGGAATAGATGGTCAGCAGGCCCACCCCGGCCGCGGCCCCGGCTGCGACGTAGGCCTGGAGTTCCAGACTGGCCCGGATCAGGATCATCTTGGCCCAGAAACCGGACAGCGGCGGAAATCCCGCCAGGGAAAAGGCCGGAACAAAAAACAGGAAGGCCAGAAAGCCGCGCCGGTGATAAAGCCCCCCGAGCCGGGAAAGATCAAATGATCCCCCGGCCCGGCGGGAGACACCGCTGATGAAGAACAGGTTGGCCTTGACGATCATATGATGCAGCAGATAAAAAACCGCCCCGGCCAGGGCCAGAGGGGTAAACAGCGCCAGTCCCAGGACCATATAGCCCACTTGGCTGATAATATGAAAGGAAAGAATCCGCCGGAACTCGTTATAGGCGGCCGCGCCCAGCACGCCCGTAATCATGGTAACCACCGCCGCAATCAACAGCAGACCGTGGGTATAGGCCACATCAAAGGTAAACACCAGGGTAAACATCCGGATCAGGGCGTACACCCCGACCTTGGTCAACAGTCCCGCCAGCACCGCGGAAACCGCCACCGGCGGGGTATGGTAGGAAACCGGCAGCCAGAAAAAAAGCGGAAAGAGGCCCGCCTTGATCCCGAAAGCGGTCATGAAAACGGCGGCTACGGCGGTAAGCAGGGCCCTGTCCGGCACGTCCCGGATGGCCAGATGCAGATCCGCCATGTTGAGGGTACCGGTCATGCCGTAGAGAAGCCCCAGGCCGCTGAGAAACAACAGGGTGGAAAACAGGTTGATCATGACATACTTGACCCCGCCGTCAAGCTGCGCGTTTTCCGCGCCCAGAACCAGCAGCCCGAAAGAGGCCATGAGCATGACTTCAAACCAGACATACAGGTTGAACAGATCGCCGGTCAAAAAAGCGCCGCAGACCCCGCCAAGGAGTATATGCAGCAGGGGATAATACCCGGCGGTCAGCAGGCCGGGCTTGATCTCGGCCCTGGAATAGACGATGCCGGAAAGCCCCAGCAGGCCGGTCACCGCCACCATGATCACACTGAGATGATCGGCCACCAAGGTGATACCGAAGGGGGCCGGCCAGCCGGCCACCTGCATGGTGACCAGACCGGTCCGGCAGACATGAACCAGCAGGCCCAGGCAGGCCCCGAAATGCAGCAGCCCGCCCAGCAGGCTGAGCTGTTGCTGCCTGGGAATATCCCTTCGAAAAAACAGGCAGCCGGCGGCAAAGGCAAAGGGGATAAAAATGGGCAGGACCAGCAGCCAGCTCATACCTCGCCCCCTTTCCGGTCCGGCGCCTCCGGGTTTTCGTTATCCGGCTCGGCAAAGCGCATCTTTTCGGCATCCACCGTTCCCAGGGACTGATAGGTCCGGTAAAACAGAATAAACACAAAGGACAAAAGCGCAAACCCGATGACAATGGCCGTCAGGATAAGCGCCTGGGGCAGGGCGTTGGCCACCTGTGCCGGGGGAACGGAGGCGGTCTCGGGAATGAGCGGCGGCCGGTGGCCGGAAAGTCGCCCGGAGACGAAAATCAGAAGATTCACCGCATTGGTGGCGATCATCAGGCCGAAAATAAAGCGAATGAGATTGCCGGACAGCATCAGGTAAATGCTGGCCGCCGCCATAATCCCGCATAAAACCGCCAATACCGTTTCCATAATCGCTAACTTTCCTCCAGGGCCAGGATAAGGGTCAAAACCGTCCCCAGGACAATGGCGTATACTCCCACATCAAAGAAAAACGGGGTCCCGAGGACCAATTGGTAGCCCGGCAGTTCGGCCACCGTCGTCCACATGCCGGTCAAAAAGGGCTGCCCCCGGAAGGCGGCCGCCAAGCCGGAAAGCAGTGCCAGAGCCAGGCCGAAGACAATGAGATGGCGGGGATCAATACGGATGGCCCGCCGGACGGAGGCCGCCCCCTCGGCCATGGTATACAGGGCGAACCCCGTCCCGGCCACCAGCGCCCCGGAAAATCCGCCGCCCGGGGCGTTATGGCCGCGGAACAACAGGTAGATGGAAAAGACCAGAATCAGACTGACCAGAAGCCGATTGGCGGTTCGCAATATCAAAGACTGCATTTGTTTTATTTGCTCCTTTTGTTCTGATTATTCTGAATCAGGGCATAGCCCGCCAAACCGGCGGTGGCCACCACAATAATTTCCCCCAGGGTGTCCATACTGCGAAAATCAACCAGGATCACATTGACGATATTTTTGCCATGAGCGGCCAGATAGCTGTTTTGTCCAAAAAAGGCCGTGAGGGAACGATCCAGGTCAGTGGATAAAACCGCCAGCAGGAGCGTGGTGACCAGCACCCCCACGCCCGTGGCCAGCAGGCCATCCAGGAGTCGCCTGCCCCGGTAGCGGCGGGCCCGGGACCCGAGCCCCGGCAGCCGGAGCAGAATGATGGAGACGATCACCACCGTCAGGGTTTCCACCAGCAACTGGGTCAGGGCCAGGTCCGGCGCGCCGTAACTCAAAAAAATCACCGCCAACCCGGCTCCGATCATCCCCAGGGAACATACCGCCAGCAGCAGAACACGGGTGGCCAGCACGGTCACCACGGCGGCGGCAATAACCCCCACCAGGAGCCACTCCCGCCAAGCCGGCAGCGGCGGGGCCGGCAGTGGAAATCCCTGTGTCCGGCTGAAAAAACTGTACCCGGTGACCAGCAGAAAGGCCGCGGCCACCACAAAAAAATAGCGGTGCAAGGATCCGTTTTGAATCAGGCGCGTCTGGAGTCTCCCCAGCGCGGCCACTTTCGTCAGGCACCATTCATACACCTGCGAACCGGTAAGCGGCATTTTACCGGCCGCTTTGGCCATTCGGGCGTGGAGGGGCCGGTGGGCCAGGTAAAAGCAGACCCCCAGGGTCAGGGTAACCACGCTCAGTAGAAGCGGCAGATTGATACCGTGGTACAGTTGCAGCTTGATCTCTTCGGCGGGAACATGAAAGGCTCTGACCGCCGGGGCCACCAGCCAGTGGGCCACCCATTCCGGGACAATCCCGAAGAAAATATCCAGGCCCCCCAGGATGACCGGGCCGATCCACATAAAGACCGGGGCCTCCCGCACCGGCACCGGAAAATCCGCCGACCCCTTTAAAAAGGGCCGGATAACCAGAATCCCGCCCACCGCGGCCATCAGGGAATTGGCCAGCACCGCAGCGCCTACGGCCAGCTCCGGACACATGGCTTCCGCCAGGGCTCCCTTATACATGATTTCCTTGCCGATAAAACCGAAAAACAGCGGAAATCCCGCCATGGACAGACAGGCGGCCGCAGCTCCGAAGGCGGTGAGCGGCATGAACGGCAGCAGGCCGCCCAGTTTTTCCAGTTTCCGGGTGCCGGTTTGATGGTCGATGATGCCGGCCACCAGAAACAGGGCGGATTTATACAGAGAATGCACCAGAAGAAAGGTCATGGCGGCGGTCAGCGAGGGGGTGGCGTTTCCGCCCAGAAACATGGTCATAATCCCCAGGGCGGTGATGGTGGTATAGGCCAGAACCTTTTTCAAATCCGACTGCCCCATGGCCAGAACGGCGCCGCCCACGGCGGTAACCGCCCCGATGATCATCAGGGGGCCCATCCAGGCGCAGGTGCCGCTCAGGATCGGATAAAACCGGGCCAGAAGATAAATCCCGCCCTTGACCATGGTGGCCGAATGCAGAAAAGCGCTGATCGGGGTGGGCGCGGCCATGGCATTGGGCAGCCAGAAATGGAAGGGAAACTGGGCGGACTTGGTGAAGGCCCCGAGGAAAAGCAGAACCAGTACCGGATGGTAAAGCGGGTGCGCTTTTATCCGGGCGGTCAGGGAAATCATCTGCGATATTTCGTGAGTGCCGGTGATCATTCCCAGCAGCAGAAATCCGGCCAGAAGGGCCAGGCCCCCGGCGCCGGTGACCAGAAGGGCCTGGCGGGCGCTGTTTCGTGAAGCCGTTTCTTCATGTTCAAACCCGATCAAAAGATAAGAAAAAACGGTGGTCAGCTCCCAGAAGACAAACAGCGCCAGCAGGTTATCCGCGGTTACCAGCCCCAGCATGGACAGCAGAAAGGCGTGCAGAAAGACGAAAAAGCGGCCGGTATGCCGGTGGCCGTGCAGATAATCGCCGGCGTACAGGGTGACGAAAAAACCAACGACACTGATGATCAGGACAAAAAGGAGGCTCAGGCCGTCCAACAGAAAGGAAAGATCCACGCCCAGGGCCGGCACCCAGGACAGGGAAAACCGGAAGGATTGGTCCGCCGCCGTTTCCGGCAGCACAGCCCCGGCGGCCAGGGCCAGCAGCAGCGGCAGGACACAGGTGGCGCGGGCAATGCGGTCGCTGAAATGGTTTCCGGAGCCGGTCATCTTCCCCATAAATATTGCATGAACGGTTTTGATGAATATTGCGTTATTTTTTCTAAAATACCCGCAAACAGAAAAAGTTGCAAGAAGCCCGAGGAAGTGGGGGGAAGTAGGGGGAAGGCCGGGACGGTTTCTTTGCTTGCGGGCCATTGAAAAATAATGATAGTCTGAACTGTATGTTTCAAATGGGTACGTTTTGTTTTTTATAAAATACGATAAGGACAAACGATCATGCAATTTCTTGTTATCGGGGGCGATGCCGCCGGGATGAGCGCCGCCAGCCGGGCCAAACGCAACGCCCCGGACCTGCAGGTGACCGTGCTGGAAAAAACCGAAGACGTCTCCTACAGCGCCTGCGGCATGCCTTACAATGTTGCCGATCCCGACCGGGACATGGATGAACTGGTGGTGCGCCGGGCGGAAGTATTCCGGGACAAGCAGGGCATCGACCTGCGCACCGGCCACACCGCGGAAACCATCGACCGGGAAAACCGGCGAGTTTCCGGCCATAGCCGTACCGGCGAGCCGTTCAGCGTTGCCTATGACGCCCTGCTGATTGCCACCGGGGCCGCGGCCATTCTGCCGGAGGTGCCCGGCGCGGACTGTGACGGCGTGATGGCCTTGAAAGACCTGGCGGACGGACGGCGGATCAAGAACTACCTGACCGAACACCCCGTGACCCGGGCCGTGATTATCGGCATGGGCTACATCGGCCTGGAAATGGCCGAGGCCCTGCACGAACGGGGCATTGCCGTAACCATGGCCAAACCCCGGCCCCAACTGCTGCCCTGGATGGAACCGGACCTGGCCGCGGTGGTCCGGCAGGAAATGGATGACCACCAGGTGCGCCTGGAGACCGGCTTTCACCTGGAAAAAATCGAACCCGCCGGTAACCGGCTGGCGCTGGTGGGGCCGAAAGGCGTCCTGGAAGCGGAAATGGTGCTGTCGGCCATCGGAGTGCGGCCCAACAGCGCCATGGCAGCGGCGGCCGGGCTGGAACTGGGCCCGCACGGAGAAATCGCAGTGGACCGGCAAATGCGGACCTCAGACCCGAACATTTACGCCGCCGGGGACTGCGCCGATGCCTATGATCTGGTGACCGGAAACAAAACCTGGAAGCCCCTGGCCCTGCGGGCCAACCGGGCGGGCCGGGCCGTGGGCGATAACGTCTGCGGCAAGAACGTGGCGTTGCCCGGCATCAGCGGCACTTCCGTGTTCAAAGTGTTCGGCCTGGAAGTGGCCCGGACCGGCCTGAACGAAACCGAGGCGGCCACAGCCGGGTTCAAACCGGCTAAAATCGTCATGAAATCCCGCTCCCGGGCCCACGGCCATCCGGGCAACACCACCATTCATGTGCAGATGGTGGGCGACACCGCTTCCGGCCGTCTGCTGGGGGTACAGATGGTGGGCCGGGAAGGGGTGGCCCACCGCATCAATGCCCCGGCTACGGCCCTTTGCGCCGAAATGTCCGTGGAACGGTTTGCCCAGAGCGACCTGGCCTATGCCCCGCCCTTCAGCCCGGTATGGGACCCGCTGCTGACCGCGGCCAACCTGCTGTTGAAAAAACTTTAAGCCCGGCCGCCGGTTCCGCTTATGTCTCCAGCCACCGCCCGCGAATATTTTGTTGCCAACCGCCAGGCCATCCTGCTGGGCGTGGCCAGCCTGGTCCTGGTGGATATCCTTCAGCTTCTCATTCCGCGGGTGACCAAGCACGCCGTTGACGACCTGAGCTATCTCGCCCTGGACGCTCAGCGCCTGCTGCATTACGCGCTCATCATCCTGGGGCTGGCCCTGGTCATGGCCTTGTTCCGGTATATCTGGCGGCGCTGCCTCATCGGCACTTCCCGGAAAATTGAAAAAGATCTTCGCAGCCGGCTGTTTGCCCACATCCAGACCCTGGACGCGGCCTATTTCAACCGCACCCCCACCGGCGATCTGATGGCCCGGGCCACCAACGACATCAACAACATCCGCATGGCCACGGGCTTCGGGCTGGTGGCCCTGACCGACGCCGTGTTTCTTGGTACGGCCGCCATCGGCTTCATGGCCTACATCAACGTGCGGCTGACCCTGTACAGTCTCATCCCCATGCCGCTGATCGTTATCCTGACCCGGCTGTTCAGCAGGAGAATGCACAAAATGTTTCAGCAGGTGCAGGCAGCCTTTTCCGATATGACCGAGGTGGTAAGAGAGCGATTCGCCGGCATCCGCATCATCAAGGCCTTCGGCCGCCAGCAGGCCGAAACCCGTGCTTTTGAAGACATTTCCCGGGACTATATCCGCCAGAATCTGAAACTGGTCCGCATCACCGGTACCTTTTTCCCGCTGATGATCTTTTTCACCAATGCCAGCACCGCCCTGGTGCTGTTTTTCGGCGGACGGCAGACCATATTGGCCACCATCACTCCCGGGGATTTCGTGGCCTTTATCAGCTACCTGGGTCTGCTGACCTGGCCCATGATGGCCCTGGGCTGGGTGACCAACCTTATCCAGCGGGGACGGGCCTCCCTGGACCGGATCAACCAGGTTCTCACCGCCGAACCGGCCATTGCCGACGACCCGGCGGCGGTGGTCATGCCGGCCTTTTCCCGGTCCCTGGCCGTGGAGAAGGTGACCTTTGCCTATCCGCCCGGAGAAACCCCCTGTCTGCGGGATATCGACTTTACCCTGGACCGGAACCAGACCCTGTGTATCATCGGCCCGCCGGGCAGCGGCAAGACCACCCTGGCCAACCTGCTGGTACGGCTGTACGACCCGCAACAAGGATGCATCCGCCTGGACAGCACCGACATCCGGCGGATCGACCTCCGGGATCTCCGGCGGCAGGTGGGCCTGATGCCCCAGGAACCGTTCCTGTTTTCCACCACCATTACCGAGAACATCACTTTTGACCCCACGGTGCCCGACGACGATTCGGCCCTGGTGGCGGCCTGCCGGCGGGCGGGACTGTACGAAACCATTCAGACCCTCTTTCCCCGGGGGTTCTCCACTATTACCGGGGAGCGGGGGGTGGTTCTGTCCGGCGGGCAGAAACAGCGGGTGGCCCTGGCCCGGATATTCTACCACCAGCCACCGGTACTGATCCTGGACGATCCGGTCAGCCAGGTGGACACGGAGACCGCCGGGGCCATCCTGGAAGCCCTGAAGACCGCGGCTGCGGACAAAACCACGGTGTTCATCTCCCACCGGCTGACCCTGGCCCGGTCGGCGGATCACATTCTGGTTATGGAAAACGGCCGGATCACCGAGTCCGGCACCCATGACGTACTGCTGGAGAAAAACGGCTATTATGCCCGCATCTGGCATCTCCAGCAGCTGGAAGAAGGTTTTTATGAATAGCGGTGCGCCCAACGATTTTGCCGACCAGCAGATCAAGGAACGTCGGGATCTGAAGCAGCTGCTGCGCCTGTACCCTTTTATCCGGCCGCAGCTGCCCATTATCGGGGGAGCGGTGCTGATCGTAGTGATTGTCACCCTGCTGGATCTGGCCGCGCCGCTGATCATCAAGGTGGCCATCGACCGCTATATCGTGCCGGCGGCGGGGCTGTCCGCGCCGGAAATTTCGGGCGGCGAAGAAAAGAAAGCACGGGAACGCTTCCTAACGATAGCCCTGGACCGACCGGAAAAACGGGCGGTGGTGGAAAAATACCCCGCCCTGTTTACACAAACAGAGGAAGACGCGGTCCGGATCGCACTGCAGCAGCTCAAAAACCTGAAAGCAACGGACCTGACCGTGCTGCGGCGGGAGGATCTGCACCGCACCGGACTGGCCGCCGGGGTCATCTTTCTGATCGCCCTGGTGATGTATTTTTTCAACGCCGCCCAGGTCATTATCATGGAATATGCCGGCCAGAAGACCATGCATGATTTACGGGTGCGGGTGTTTACCCACATCCAGCGCCAGAGCATCGACTTTTTTTCCAAAAGCCCCGTGGGCCGGCTGGTCACCCGCTCCACCAACGACATCCAGAACATGCACGAAATGTTCACCTCGGTCCTGACTTTTCTGTTCAAGGACCTCTTTCTGATTATCGGGGTGGCCGTGGTTCTGACCCTGCTTTCCTGGCGGCTGGCCCTGGCCTGCTTCGTGGTTATTCCGGTGGTAGTCATCGGCGCCGCCCTGTTTGCCGCTGCCTCCCGGACCCCTTTCCGGGCCATGCGGGTGAAGCTGGCCGAGCTCAACGCCCGCATTTCGGAGAGCATCGAAGGCATGTCCGTAATCCAGCTTTTTGCCCAGAGCAAAAACAACTACCACAACTTTGACGCCGTCAACCGGGAATATTACCAGGCCGGCATCCGGCAGATTCACCTGTTCGCGTTGTTCATGCCGGCGGTGGAGATGCTGGGCAGTATCGCCCTGGCCATTGTCATTTACGTCGGCGGACGCGGGGTGCTGGCCGAAACCATCACTATCGGCGTGCTGGCGGCCTTTATTTCCTATATCAAGATGTTTTTCCGACCCATCCGGGACATGGCCGAAAAGTTCAATATCATCCAGAACGCCATTTCCTCGGCGGAGCGGTTGTTTCTGGTGCTGGACACCGTGGAAACCCTGCCTCAGCCGGCACCCGGCAGCGGGCCGGCCCCGGCGGATTTCCGCATCCAGCGCGTGGAGCTGGACAAAGTGAGCTTTGGCTACCTCCCCGGCGAACCGGTGGTACGGGATTTATCTTTTGCGGTAAATCCCGGGGAGACCGTGGCCCTGGTAGGGGCCACCGGCGCGGGCAAAACCTCGGTGGCCAACCTGATTCTGCGGTTTTACGATGTGCAGCAAGGGGTGGTGCGGATCAACGGCCGGGACGTGCGAACCATTCCCACCGAACTGCTCCGCTCCCGGACGGGCCTGGTGATGCAGGACCCCTTTCTGTTTTCCGGGACCCTGCGGGAGAATATCGTCTTCGGCCCCAATTCCGTCAGCGCGGCGCGCCTGCAGGAAATTCTGGACCAGACCCACCTCCGGGATATGGTGGAAGGGCTGCCCGGGGGCGTGGATGCGCCGGTGACCCAGAAAGGGACCACCTTTTCCAGCGGCCAGCGGCAGTTGATCTCCATCGCCCGGGCTTTTGCCAACGATCCCGACCTGGTTATTTTTGACGAGGCCACTTCCTACATCGACCTGGAAACCGAAGCCCGGATCAAGGAAGCCCTGGCCAACCTGACCCGGGGCCGCACGGCGGTAATCATCGCCCACCGGCTGTCCACGGTGCGCCACGCCGACAAAATCCTGGTCCTGGCCCGCGGCCGCATCATCGAGTCCGGCAATCACGAAGAACTGCTGGCGCAAAAAGGCTATTATTACCGCCTGAACCAGCTGCAACAGTAAGATTTTCCTGTTTTCAGCTTACATCCACTTTGGTCGACAGGCGTTCAATGGTTTCGGCTACGTAGTCTTCGTTGGCGATGCGCACCCGAATGGCGCCCTGGGTGGGAACAGGGATTTAAAAACCCGCCAAAAACATCGGCCCAAAATCGGCCATCC
>CAZWCS010000073.1:13887-21525 GCA_964632805.1 uncultured Desulfobacterales bacterium | reverse complement strand
TGCAAGGTCTCTTCGTCCTGGAACATAAAAATCGGCGACCGGCTCCTCCGGGAAGTCGTGGCCGGCGAAGAAAGCGGTCAGCCCTGCCTGCTGTCTCTGGCCATGACCGAACCGGATGCCGGCACTGATGCGCAGAACGTGGAGTTTATGGACTGCGGCAATCTTCAGTGCCATGCCCGGAAAGTGGCGGGGGGATACGTTCTCAACGGCACCAAGATTTTTATTTCCATGGGCCACATGTCCACCTGGCACCTGGTTCACGCCTACACGGATTTGAACAGGGCCTCGGAGAACACGGTGATGCTGGCCGTCAAAACCGGTGATCAGGGGTTTTCCTTCGGGAAAAAAGAAAAGAAGATGGGGCAGAAAGCCAGCGTTGCCAGCGAATTGCTTTTTACCGAATGTTTTGTCCCGGACGAAAACGTCTGCATTGACAACCGGCAGATCAGGCAGCTCTGGCGGAATACCAAAGATACCAACGAGCAGATTTTTGCCTATATCTGGGGCGGATCCCGCATGGGGGTGGGGGCGTTTGGCACCGGCGCCGCCCGGGGGGCTTTTGAGGTGGCCCTGCGATTTGCCTGCAGCCATGAAATAAACGGGCGGAACCTGGTGAATTATGAGTGGTGCCAGAGCATGCTGGCGGAGATGTATAAAAATGTGGCCCTGGCGCGGGCGGCTTATGCCGAGGCCAACTACGCCAACGGTATGTATGGTTTAATGAAGTCCATGAACCGAAAACCGGTCTATTACCTGATGAAATATTTGCCCGCCGGTTTATTCAACGGGATCAACAAGTGGGCCAATGCCCGGCCGTTGAATACCCGTCTGATGCGGAAAATGAATTTTGATGCCCAGACGGATGAAGAGATCGACCGCGTGGACGGCTGGGGTTCTCTGGCCAAAGTGGCCGGCACCGACGCTGGAGTTGTCAATTGCCGGATGGCGCTGGAATTGATGGGCCAGGCGGGGGTCCGGCAGGATCAGTGGGCGGAAAAAATGCTGCGGGATGCCAAACTCCTGCAAATATACGAGGGCACCAACCAGGTCAACCGGGTCAATCTGTTTAAACGCCTGATTGCCCGGTCATGCCCGGGGACGCCGGTTTTTTCCCGGGAAAATTTGTGATAACCTGGCAGAAGCGATTCCGGTATTTCACCGGGAGATGCCTTATATTCGGCGGTTGGGGGCAGTTAATGACAATAAAATCGGTATTGAAAAAAGATGAACCTTCAGCGGGGTAGACAAGGAGCAGACAATGCGTGATGTGTATGTAATCGGCGTGGGGATGACACGGTTCGGCAAGCATATGGACCGGAACATGAAAAGCCTGTCGGCAGAGGCGGTGGACCAGGCGTTGTCGCATGCGGGGATTGACAAGCAGCAGCTGCAGGTGGCGGTGGTCGGCAACGCCTACCAGGGGCTGGTTACCGGCCAGGAGTCCATCCGGGGGCAGGTGGTTTTGCGGGCCATGGGTATCGGCGGTATTCCGGTGACCAATGTGGAGAATGCCTGTTGTTCTTCGGCCACGGCTTTTCAGGTGGCCTGGATGGATATCGCCCTGGGACTGCATGACGTAGCCCTGGTGCTGGGCATGGAAAAGATGTATATGGAAGACCGGGAAAAGCGGCTGAAGCTGTTTTCCGCTTCGGCGGACGTGGAGGCCCTGGAAGCAATTGTCAAGGCCATGAAGGCCGATGCCGAGAAGAAGCGACGGGAAGCCGAGGCCCGGGGCGAAGTGACCAAGGAAAAGAGCGGCAAGGGCGGGAGCGCTTTCATGGAGATTTACGCCATGGGCACCCGGCTTCACATGGATAAGTACGGTCTGACCCAGCGGCAACTGGCGGTTATCAGCGCCAAGAATCACAATCACAGCGTCTTGAATCCGTATGCCCAGTATCGTCAGCCGTTCACCGTGGAGGAGGTGCTGGCGGCCCCGGAAGTAGCTTATCCCCTGACCCGGCCCATGTGTTCCCCGGTAGGAGACGGTGCGTCGGCGGTAATTCTGTGTTCCCCTGAGTATGTCCGCAAACTGGGCGCTTCCAAGCCGGTCAAGGTGCTGGCCACGGTTTTGGCCGGCGGCATGGACCGGGGGTTTGACGATCCCGATATTGGCGATCGGCTGTCGAAGATCGCCTATGAGACCGCCGGGGTGGGGCCGGAGGACATTGATGTGGCCGAGTTTCATGATGCTACGGCCTTCGGGGAGGTTCTCAACACCGAGGCGCTGGGCTTCTGTCCCCGGGGGGAGGGCGGTCTGTTTGCCGAAGCCGGTCATTCCACCCTGGGTGGTAAGCTGCCGATTAATCCTTCCGGGGGGCTGGAGTCCAAAGGGCATCCGGTGGGGGCCACCGGGGCCGGTCAGATCACGGAACTGGTCTGGCAGCTTCGGGGAGAAGCCGAAAAACGGCAGGTGGAGGGGGCGCGTCTCGCCCTGGCGGAAAACGGCGGCGGTAATATCGGTCTGGAAGAGGCCGCCATGGTGATTACCATTCTGCAAGCGGATTTTTAAAGGTGGAAAAATACAGGCCGGGGAAGGCCCGGCCGGATTTCTGTATCAGCAGCAAAGGAGGCCGTGATGTCCGACCAGATTGCTGAGCTGCCCATTTTCCGGGCCATCGGGCTGTCTTTGGACGGTCTGAATCCCGACCGGACCGCCCTGGTTTTTGTTAATGAAGATGGCAGTGACGAACCGATAACCTATACCGATATTTTTGAAAACACCAACCGCATGGCCCGCCTGCTGCTTTCGGCCGGCATCGGGCCGGAGGACCGGGTAATTCTGCTGATGAAAAATCACCCGGAGTTCATTTATGTTCTGTTTGCGGCCCTGTCTATCGGAGCGGTGGCGGTTCCCGTGGATCCGCGTTCCCGGGGGCACAAGCTGGCCTTTCAGATTACCAATACCGGTGCCAGGGGGATTATCGTGGCCGACCAGTTTGTTCCCCATCTGACCGAGATCGCCGGCGAGATCCGTACGGTGCCGGTGGTGGGGGTCCTGTACAAACCGCATCACAAGGTTGACCGGTATCCGGATTTCCCCGATCTCAATACCGTGCTGGCATCCCTGAAGGCGGATCTTCCGGAGGAGACCCTGCCGTTTGATCCCGGCCGGCCGGCCCAGATCATTCATACCTCGGGCACCACCGGCGATCCCAAGGGAGTGGTACTGAAGGCGGACCGGTTCATGATTTATGCTTTTATGGCGGATCTTATCTGGGGCTATCAGCCGGACGATATTCCCTATACCGGCCTTTCTCTGACCCACGGCAACGCCCAGTCAGTCACCCTGCTGCCCTCCCTGGCCAAAGGCCTGCCGGCGGTGATCGGGGAGCGGTTTACCAAAAGTCGGATCTGGGATATCTGCCGCCAATACGGCTGTACCACCTTTTCCCTGCTGGGCGGTATGATGGCCGGGATTTATAACGAGCCGGCGCGATCGGACGACGGAGCCAATCCGGTGCGGAAAGTGATCAGCGCCGGCACGCCCCGGGCGATCTGGGAAGCCTTTGAAGAACGGTTCCAGGTGCGGATCCATGAATGGTACGCGGCCGTGGAGGGGGGTCTGTCCCATAATCCCCCGGGTTTCGGTCCGGTGGGCTCTTTCGGCAAGCCCCCGGAAGGGATGCTGGAGATGAAGATCGTGGATGAGGATGACCGGGAAGTGGGGCCCGGTGAGCGGGGGGAGCTGATCAGCCGTATGCTTCAGGGAGAAACCGAGGTGACCTATTACGGCAAAGAAGACGCCTCCAAAGAGAAAACCCGGGGCGGCTGGTTGAGAAGCGGGGATATCTGTCACCGGGATGAGGACGGCTTTTTTTATTTTGATTTTCGCAAAGGCGGCGGCCTGCGGCGACAGGGGGATTTTGTGCAGCCCGACCTGGTGGAAAAGGTCATTGGAGAAGAGGCGTCTGTCTCGGAGGTATGCGTTTACGGGGTGCCAGCCGCTTCAGGGGCACCCGGAGAGAGTGATATCGTGGCGGCGCTGGCCCCTTTCCCCGGCCGGTCGGTGGATCTGGAGGCGGTTAAGGCGGCCTGCCGGGCACAGTTGGAGCGCAATTGCCTGCCCTCCTATTTTCAGTTAGTGGATGAGATTCCCAAGACCGTTTCGGAAAAGCCGCTGGACCGGCTGTTGAAGGACGATTTTCATCCCGAGGCGGAGAATGTTTTGAAAATGTAATGTTTATTCACTGAAACCGTGACCAAAGGATGTTTGGCCATGGCATTGAACCGTTTTTATTGGAGGACGCTATGTTTGATTCCGTGAAGCAGGCTTACCTGCCGGAGATGCAGTTTCCCACCCGGATCATTGATGAAAGCAAATGCACCAGATGCGGCCGCTGTTACGAAACCTGCCCCTGTGCCGGCTACCGGTGGGAACCGGATACCGTGCCGGTGCCGGTAGGCTACGGCGGTTTCGAACAGGCCTGTATCAATTGCGGTAACTGCCTGCGGGTCTGCCCGGTGGATGCCATTACCATGCACGGCAGTTACCATGTTCCCACCGGCCGGTATCAAAGCCTGCTGAGCGGTGCCATGACCGAACCCGATCCGCTGAACCGGGGCGGTACGGTTTCCTATGCGGAGATTGCGGAAGAATTGACCGAGGTCGAGCGCACCATCTATACCCGGCGGTCCAACCGGCTTTTCAAAGACAAGCCCGTCCCCCGGGAATTGCTGCACCGGATTGTTGAAGCCGGACGATTCGCGCCTTCAGCCGGGAACAATCAGCCCTGGAAATTTATCGTTATCACCAGCCAGCGGACCATCAAGGAGCTGGAGCGCCGCGCCATGACCTCCCTGCGGATGCTGAAAAATTCGTATTTCGCCAAAACGGGCCGGCGTTCCCCGCTGAAAACGGTTTTTTTCACCCTGGGCAGTCTGTTCAGCCCCAACAAGTTTGATCCCCGGCCCATGACCGCCATGGAAAAAGCGGATCTTACCGAAAATAAAATTTATTTCGACGCCCCGGCGGTCATCCTGATTTTGAAGGACAAACGGGGGATCAGCAATCCCGATATGGACGCGGGAATCTGCGGTCAGAACATGGTCCTGGCGGCGCATTCTCTGGGACTGGGCACCTGCTGGATTTCCCTCCCCATAGAACCGCTGGGTATGCCCATGATGGCGGGATTTCGGAAAAAAATCGGCATTCCTTCCCGCTACCAGGCAGTGACCAGTATCGCCGTGGGTTATCCCAGGGGGAAGATCGACGGTGTGGTCAGACGGGACAATCCCCCGGTGGACTGGATATAACCGTTTGTTCGGAAAACCGGCTGTAAAACGGTTTTCCCGGGGACGACAACCATTTTTCAGAACAGGAGCGTCACCATGCCTTCAGCAGCAAGCAGGGAGTTGCATCTTCTCGATACGGCCTCCAAAGAGTTTGCCCGCAAACAACTTGCGCCCGGACGGGAAGAAAATGATCATTTCCCCTTTGGACCGTTTTTCCAGGACGTGGTGGAAAAGGCTTTTGCACTCGATTTTTTCCACATCCTTCTGCCCGAAGACCTGGGCGGAGTGGGTCATAATCTGACCGCTCTGTGCGTGGTCCTGAGTAATCTTTGCCAGGAGGACAGCAGCCTGGGCGGGATCGTTTTTACCCAGGCAATGGCTCAGGAACTGCTGCTGGCGGCTGGGGAAAGGGAGATGCTGGGCGAGTCTGTGGCCGGGGCGAAAACCGTGGAAGCCTTTCTTCTGGCCTGTCCGGTGCTGTGTAATCCCCAGGAAAGCCCTCTTTCTTTGAAGGCCGCCCGGGCGGGGGACGGTTATGTTCTGACGGGAAAAGCGGATTACGTGGTCCTGGGCGGTCTGGCCGGGCAGGCGTTGTTACCGGCTGCGGATACGGACGGTTTTGCCTGGTTTCTGGTGGACAGCCGCGACCCCGCCGTTACCCGCAGCGAACCCGTTCTCAGCCACGGGCTGCACGCCTGCCCCGCGGTGGATATGACCCTGGAAAAGGCGCCGGCCCGGCTGGTGGGCGATCCCGGAACCGGAGAGAAATGGTTTTCCACTGTGTTGGCGCGCATGCAGCTGGCGGCCGCGGCCATGGCCTGCGGGGTGATGAAAGGATCTTTGCAGGAGGCCTTGCATTACAGCCGAAACCGGAGTCAGGGCGGCCGCAAAATAAAGGACTGGTCGGAAGTGCAGATGCTGCTGGCCAACATGGCCATCCAGGTGGAGGTGGCCGATCTGCTGGTGACCGGGGCCTGTCGCGCCCTGGAGAAAAAGGATGTCGACGGGACGCGCAAAGCGCAGGCAGCGGCCCTGCATATTCTTTCCGCTGCACCCCAGGTGGTAACGGACGGGATCCAGGTACTGGGCGGTGTGGGATATATGAAGGATTTCGGCCAGGAGAAGCGGTTCCGGGATATCGGTCATATCCAGGCCTTTCTGGGGATTTTCCCCATGAAAAAAATCAACTTGATCCGGCAGTTGCTGTAAAGGCGAGCGATTATGCGCACAGGGTGTGCCGCCGATGATCGGGGGAATTTCAGGGTCGTCATTTCCGGTTGCACAGAACGCAACCGGAAGCAATCGCGAACGAAGAATTTATGACACGCCACTATTTACAGGTGAATTCGCTCAGCCTGTCTCTGGGGCGCTTTCGGCTCCGCAAGGTTCATCTCACCTGTGACCGGGGAGAGTATCATGTCCTGCTCGGCCCCACCGGCAGCGGCAAGTCTTCCCTGATGAAATGCCTTCTGGGGTTTCACCGGCCGGAGGCCGGGACGATCTGTTTCAACGGTCAGGATATCACCCGGGAACGTCCGGAAGACCGCCATATGGGCTATGTGCCCCAGAACTATTCTCTGTTTCCCCATCTGGATGTGGAAAAAAATATCCGTTTCGGGCTGGCGGCCCGTCGCAAGAATGCGCAGCGGGCCGACCGGATTGTGGACCGTTTGGGTGAATTGCTTCATATTGAGGATATCCGGAAGCGCAGTATCAAAAATCTTTCCGGCGGAGAAAAACAGAAAGTGGCTCTGGCCCGGGCCCTGGCCACGGAACCCGACCTGATTCTTCTGGATGAGCCCTTTTCTTCTCTGGATGAAAGCGGGCGGCGCGGGCTGTGGCTGGAGTTGAAAAAAATTATCAGGGAAATCGGCATTACGGCCATTCATATTACCCACAACCTGGAGGAGGCTTACAGCATGGGGGAAAGGCTTTCGGTGCTTTTGAACGGAGAGATCCATCAGAGCGCCGATCGGCAGACGGTTTTTGAACATCCGGCCACCAAAGGAGTGGCCCGCTATCTGAATTACCGCAATCTTTTTTCCGGAATTGCCGGAGATCATCCCGAGGGAACCAGCATTGATGCCGGCGGTTTCCGGGTGTTTGTCCGGGAAAAAATTTCCGCCGGCAAGCGGGTTGATCTGTGTATCCGGCAGCAGGACGTCAAGATCCTCAAGCCGGGCCAGCCGGTTCGCGAAGCGTTGCGGCACAATGTTTTTGACGGTCGCATTGTGGCCGTGTTCCCCTTTCCGGAGTATTGTCTGTTGTATTTCCAAATGGAGAAAAGCCTGCGGGAATATGATTTTGAAATCAAACTTCCGCCCTACCTCCGGGAGCGGCACGATCTGTATCCGGGAAAGAAAACTTCCGTGGCCCTGTGGGAACCCAATATTATCCGTTTTT
>CAZWCS010000073.1:0-13787 GCA_964632805.1 uncultured Desulfobacterales bacterium | reverse complement strand
TATCCGGGAAAGAAAACTTCCGTGGCCCTGTGGGAACCCAATATTATCCGTTTTTTCGATGCTCCCGGAAATCAGGAGACGGCGCCATGACCCTGCACACGAAAAAGACAGGGAGAAAAACGGATTTTTGCAAACGGCTTGCAGAAAATTTTTTTCGCAGGGGGTCTTGCGAAAAAAACAATAATACCTTTGATGATGGTAATAGTATCCGGAAGACAGTTATGCGTGGAAAATTTGCGGGACGGATGACAATTATCGGTTTTTTTGTCCTGCTGGGTTGGGCCGGCGCGGTTTCTGGCGGCAACGCCCAACCGGAGCGGGGCGGGAAATCCCTTCGCATGGCGGTGGAGTTCATGGATCATGCGGCCGCCGCCTTTGTCTGCCGGGAGAAGGGGTGGTTTGAAACGGCCGGGCTGAAGGTAGAATCCTGTGAAACCTATGTTACGGGAATGGCCCTGGCCGCGGCCCTGGCGCGGGAAGACATTGACGCTGCTTTTATCTGCCTGGTTCCGGCGATTAATGCCTATGGCAATGCCGGGGTGGGCCTGAAAATCATTGCCGGAACCCACAAACACGGCTACGGGCTGGTGGCCCGGGCTGCTGCTGTCTCCTGTATCGAGGATCTTCAGAAAGCGGAGATTCGGCTGGGCTGCGTGCGGGAGGGCGGGGCTGTGGATGTTCTGCTGTGTAAAACCATGGAGCGTTACGGGCTTGACAAAACGACAATGATGTCCCGGGTGCAGCGCATGTCCCCGGCCAAACAGTTGCTGGCCATTCAAACGGGGCAGCTGGATGCCGCGGTTCTGCCGGAGCAATGGGCGACCATGGCCGAATCCGGAGGATGCCGGATGCTTTTGACCAGCCGGGATGTCTGGCCCCGGATGCAGGGCAGTGTGCTGGTGGTTAAAGAACGGCTGATCCGGCAACGACCGGAGGTGGTGCGAAAACTGGCGTTACTGCTGCAACAGGCGACGGACTGGATCAATCGCCATCCCCGGGCGGCGGCGGAAATTGTGACCGCACAGTTGCAGATTATTGAAGACGACCGGACAGCGGGAATAGATACCGCTGCCGGTTCCGCCATGACCCCCGCAGTGTTGCGGCGTTCCATGGCCCGGATGGACTATACCACCGCTGTGGATCCCGCTGAGGTGCAAAAGATGATCGACTATCTGGCCCGGCTGGGATATCTCCGGAAGGCGTTTCCGGCCCGGGAAATTCTTGATTTGAGGTTTCTGGAACATGGCCGCAGGCAATAATTATTTCGGGCCGGTGCGGGGTTTTCTGCCCGTGGCCGTTTTTCTGGGGATATGGGAGCTGGTTGCCCGCCTGGGGATTCTGCCCGGACAATTTTTCCTGCCGCCCTTTTCCGCGGTGGTGGTCCAATTTTATCAATTGAGTGTCGCCGGGGTTCTGGGTAAACATTTTTGCAGCAGTCTGATCCGGGTTCTCATCGGATTTCTGGCCGGTTCTCTGGCAGGGGTGGCGGTGGGGACCCTTATGGGGTGGCGGAGCGTTGTGGAGAAAACCCTGCATCCCATTATCAGCCTTTTTTATCCCATTCCCGCCCTGGGATGGATACCCCTGCTGATGCTGTGGATCGGCATCAACGAGATGCTGCCGATTGTGCTCATTTTTATCTGCTCTTTTTTTCCGGTTCTGTATAATACGGTTACCGGTATCAGGACCGTGGACAAAGACTACATCCGGGTAGCCCGCACCCTGGGCGCTTCAGAAGGCCGTATTCTCTTTTTTGTTGTGCTGCCCCTGGCCCTGCCCAATATTTTTACGGGGTTCCGGCTGGAGGCGGGGATGGCCTGGCGAACCATTATCGCCGCGGAAATGGTGGCCATTCCCACCGGGATCGGCGCTTTGCTGATGAAGGCGGAAAGCCTCATGCGGATTGATATTATTATTGTCTGTTTGATCGTACTGGCGGTGATGTGCCTGCTGTTTGAAAAATTTTTCGCCTGGCTGGAAAACCGGTTGACCGCCAACTGGCGATAAATTTTGTTTTTATTGAACT
The DNA here is from genome assembly GCA_964632805.1 of uncultured Desulfobacterales bacterium. Classification (GTDB taxonomy): domain Bacteria; phylum Desulfobacterota; class Desulfobacteria; order Desulfobacterales; family Desulfosudaceae; genus CAZWCS01. The sequence continues at coordinate 11,761 of CAZWCS010000073.1, read as the reverse complement.
TGAGCCGTGTTGTGATTGTGCCGGAGGCAGGAGGGAAAGAGGACGGCCTATTCGGTTGGAGAGGGCAGGGATTTACTGCCGGGAACGGTCAGCAGGCGGCGGGTTTCGTCGGGAATGGTAATGGCGTTTTCCGCGTAGCCGTCGGCGCCCATTTTTCGGGCCAGATCCGGATCAAAGGGGGCGCCGCCGATAAAGATCAGGGTGTCCGGATAAAACCGCCGGACCTGATCAATCAGGGCCTTCATGTTTTCCAGCGTGGTGGACATCATGGTGGAGAGTGCCAGGACGTCCGGTTGAAGGGCTTTCAGCGTTTCCAGAAACACCTGGTTGGGAACATTGTAGCCCAGGTCGGTCACCTGATAGCCACTGGCTTCCAGGACAGCGGCGACAATATTTTTGCCCATGTCATGGACATCCCCTTCCACCACGCCGATAACAATGCTGGCCTCTTTACCGCCGCCTTCCCCCGGGAACCGGTTTTGCAGAAACCGGGTGCCCCGGCGATACGCATCAATGGCCAGAAGAAAATCGGGCAGGGCGAATTCCCCCTGCTTGAAGCGGGCGCGGGCCTTTTCGATCCCCCGATTCAGCGCCTGCAGTATTTTGGAAGCACTGGCCCCGGATTCCTGCAGCGCCGGCAGGGTCTTGTCCAGTTCGCTGAGGTTGCAGGCATGGACATTGTTTTCAAGGGCCTGAAGAAAGGTTGCGTCCCCCATAAACTTACCTCCTGCCGTATTTTTCGGCGGCCCGGATCAGGGCGAAGGCGTTGTTCAAACTGATATTGGGCGGATATTCGCAGCCCGGTGAGAGGATATATCCGCCGCCCGGCGCCAGATCGTCGATATGGCGGCGACACTCCTCCATCACCTCCTGCGGTGTGCCATGCACCAGAAGCGGGGTAGGGACGTAACCCATCAGGGTGACCACTTTCCCGTAACGTTCCTTGAGCTCCCGGCGCGAGGCGCAGTCATCCGGAAGGTCGGCAAAATTGATCAGGGCCGGTTCCATGAAGCGGATCTGGGCGTCAAAATAGGGGCGGTCGCCGCAGTTGTGAATAGCGACGACACAGCCGGCGGATTTGATGGTCCGGCTGATTTCCCGCACAAAGGGGCCTTCAATTTCTTCCCATAAATCTTTGGGCAGCCCGCTGCGGGAAGCAAACAGGCTGTCAATGGCAATGGCCGGCAGGCCCGTTGCACTTTGGGCCCGGACAAACGCGAGCAGGACGCCGGTGATGGTTTCGCAGGCGGCGGTTACTTCTTTCGGATGCAGGCGGCAGTCTTTGAAGAGATTTTCCGCGCCGCGCAGCATGGACAGGACACCCAGGGGGCTGAACACAAACCCCGAAACAATGGCGCGCAAGCCGATTTCCTTCACCACTGTCCGGCATAACCGGACAAATTCCCGCATCCGGGGAGCCTCCGCCACATCGATTGCCGGGAGTTTGCGATATCCGTCGACATCGGTGATGAGGGGGCGATTGTAATCCGGCATGGGCGTGGAATCGGTCGGATATTCCATGGCCTGGCCGAAGTCCGCCGCTTCCACGGAAAGGTCCAGCATCAAGATTACCGCGTCACCACCGACAAAGGTAAATCCGTCCAGAAATACCTGGGCGGCTTTTTTCGCGTCCAGCGCAAAATCGGGGAAAGCAATACCGCTAATCTGCCGGGCACCGGCGCAGAGGACGGGAGAGACCGGCACCCGGTCGGGTTCCCGGTGACAGATGGCGCAAATGGCCCGCTCCAGGCTGGAGAGTTTCTGCACCCGGCCCCGCAGGCTGGCGGCCCGGGCGAAAAGATTGAGCAGAGACGGGGGAATGAATTCGGGAGGCGGGATGGTTTTCTGTTTCAGGCGGTGCCATATTTCTGGTATACTCATGAATACATCTCGATAAAGTTAAAAGCGTTACGTTTTACTTTTATTATGCCGAAGGTATGCTGTCAAGACTTTGTTCTTTGCCCCGGTTTTTTAATTTTCCACAACGGAGAGGGGACGCCAGGTGAAGTTTTCCATTGGTTTTGCCGAAGCGCAGGCGTTGACTGCCTCGCATATTACGCCGTCGGCCACGGAATATCTTCCCCTTGCGGGGTTGACCGGACGGGTGCTGGCCGCAGACATTATTGCCCGGGTGGACAGTCCCACGGTGGATGCTTCGCTGAAGGACGGCTACGCCGTTGTTTCCGAAGATATCCTCGCTGCCGGGGAAAGACATCCGGTTTTTTTGAAACTTCTGGGCAGCGTTGCCGCCGGCTTTCTCCCGGATATCCGGGTGCTTCCGGGAACGGCGGTGCGGATTACCACCGGGGCGCCGATACCCGCGGGCGCGGAGGCGGTTCTTTCCGAAGAATTTGTCACTGCCGGCGCAGAAGCGGTGCGTTGTTATAATACCGCGGAACCGGGCAGAAACATCCTCCGAAAAGGATCGGATATTCGTCAGGGAGAGGCGGTGGCCCGGAAATATGACCGGGTAACGCCGGAGTTGACGGGCTTGATAGCGACCGCCGGGATTGACGGGGCGGAGGTCTATCGACGGCCGCTGGTTTGTCTGATCGCTACCGGCGACGAGGTGGTCGCGCCCGGAAAACCGTTGCCGGAGGGGAAGCTTTATGCCAGCAATATCACCGCCATCTGCGCCTGGCTGCAGCAGTATCAGATGGCCTTTCAAGTGGTCTTTGCGGCGGATCGGAAAGCGGAGACCATACGGGTGATCAAAGAGCAGTTGCCGGCGGTGGACGCCTTTGTTTCCAGCGGCGGCATATGGGGCAGTGAAAAAGACCTCATGCTTGATGTCCTCAAAACGCTCGGATGGCGCGGGATTTATCATCGCGTTCGTATGGGGCCCGGTAAAGCTGTGGCCTTCGGGCTCCTGGAAGACAAACCTTTTTTCTGTCTTCCGGGCGGGCCGCCTTCCAATGAAATGGCCTTTCTGCAGATCGCCCTCCCGGGACTTTTGCGCATGACCGGCGAAACCCTGGCCCCTTTTCCCGTGATGAAGGCGTGCCTGGTGTCTCCCGTCCGTGGAGACAAGACCTGGACACAGTTTATTCATGCACGTCTTGAAAATAGAACCGGAGTGTTCCGCGTGACACCTCTGCGGCAGAAAAGCCGTCTGCAGGCAATGGTTGCCAAAAACGGGCTTCTGGTGATTCCCGAAGGATGTGACCGACTGCAGGAAGGCCAGGAGGTGGACGTGCAGGTGATTGACAGCCGGGTTCTGCATCAACCGGATCTCTAGCTGTCAGATGGCAGCGGTTGGGTATTATCATGATATGGAGTGATATTGAAAACCGTATTCTGAACCGCGTATCGGAAAGCGAACTGCGAATCGTTTTCTCCGGATGTTTGGGGACACCCGGAGCAGATTGGAGGATTTCAGGCGATGACGACGGATCATTTATACCGGCAGTTGCAGGAGCGCTTTGCCCGCACCTGCCGGGCGCATGACCTGCTGGACCGGAATATTGTTATAAAAGCCCGGGCGCTCAGCACTCAGGAGGCGATCGGCGACCCGGAGGCGGATGATTTTCCTTTGCAGCAGGGAAGGGAGCGGTTGATGCAGGCTGATTTTCTCGGTTCGGCGGGACAGGCTTTTTCGGATCGCTACGGCGATTTCCAGGGATCGTTGCGGGATATTCTGCAGATGCAATGGAACAATAACTACCGCCGGGCGATTTTTGTCGCCACCATCAATGCGGTCATGCGTTATCTGCATCAGGCCGAACGGACCATTCATTGCCGGGATCAGGAACCCGCCGCTTGCGCGGATATGCTGGCCGCTTATATCAGGAAAGAATACGGAGCGGTGAAGATTGTACAGATAGGGTTTCAGCCCGCCATGGTGGAACGGCTTTCCAGAGATTTCACGTATCGGGTGCTGGACCTGGATCCCGTGAATGTCGGCAGTCGCAAGCGAGGGGTAATGGTAGAAGGGGAAGAGAATAGGGCCGAAGCCGTTGCCCGGGCAGATTTGCTGCTGGTGACCGGGACCACCCTGGTCAATGGAACCATTGGTGATTTTTTACAGGAGAATAAACCGCTCCTTTTCTATGGTACAACCATCGCCGGGGCCGCGGTTTTGATGGGCTGGGAACGATTCTGCGCCAAGGCCCGATAGACGTTTTCGTTTTGTTTGATCAGAAGCGTAAAGAGTCCTTGATTTTCTTGTTGAGCAGTCGCTTGTGAATAATAGGGGCCAGTTTATAAAACAACTGAAAGGATTTATAGGCAAAGCTGTTGATGTCGCTCAGAGAAAGATCGTCTTTTCCAATGTTTTTCAGGAAAACATCAATTTCTTTATTGGCCAGATTTTCCAGCGTTTGAAAGTGACTGATAAAAAAATCGTCGGTAAAGCCCTTGTCCGGTGACAAGTGGTTTCGGATGTCCGCAAGAAGCATGGCGATTTCAATGTTTTCCTCGTCAAAGAGCCCCTGCTCGTTGGTTGCAATAAAACCGGTTTCCAGGGCGAGGTGGAAATCTTTTTCCGACAGGCTGGTGAGCTCCAGGAGTTCTTCTTTGTTCAGCGCTTTTTTTTGTTTGGGCTCTTTGATGGAGTTCAACGGGGGGATCTGCTTTTCCTGAATCAGTTTGTCAATAATTTCCTGAACCATATAAGGTGCTTTTTTATGGCCGATTTCATTGATTTTTTCTTTAATGACTTCTAACGGGAGGAAATATTCTTTTTGCAGTTGTTTAATCAGATTAATCAGGTCAATGTAAGACTCATCATAATAGGCCATATTTTTGTGTGTTTTATAAGGCCTGGGCAGTATCTCCTGGTTGATATAGTAGCGGATGGTGGCACTGTTGACACCGGTAGATATGGATAACTCCTTCATTTTCATGAGTTTTTCGTTTTTATTGTCTTTCTTGGGGGGAGCAGATCCGGTATTTTTTCCCATTTTTTGGTATCAACCTCTTTGCGCTCCGTTTACCCGAATGGAGCAGGATTGTCTTTTTTTATCTATAACATATTAAAAACAGTCAAAATTATGATATATAAAATAGAATATAACAGAAAAAGAGGAAAATGTCACTTTTTACTTTGAATTTTCGACAAGCAGGGCAACTCTCCCCTAGCCCGAATATTTCATGAATTTTTTCGACAATCGTTATTTAATTAATAAAGTTCAAATGGTTATCAAGTATTTTTAAGCTGTTTTTAAAAGACAAAGTGTAACCGGCTGTTTATTGAATCTCAATCTATTATATGTCAAAAAAATTCACCCTTCGGGCGAGTCGCCTTGCGCGCATCTGCTGTGTTGCAGGACACTCGCGGTAGATTTACTACAGCTTCGTGTCCTGCGCCTTGCAGCTGCGCTCAAATCGACTCGTGAAATATCCGGGCTGATTTTCCGGGCCGGCGTTTTTGCATTATTCCGGCATTTATGATAAAAGCTGGTGGAGTTGGATTCTGGTATAAGAAACAGATAGCAATAAAATTTTCCGGAGGGAGGATATGATATATCGCTTGCTGTTGGCAGGCTTTCTCTGTTTACTGGTGCTTCCGGGAAAGGGGGCGCCGGCAACGTCCCCGGAACAAATGTATCTTACCGACACCATCAAGGTAATGATGCGTTCCGGGCCGGGGATTGATTATAAAATTGTTGCCATGCCGACCGTCGGACAGGCGGTGACGGTGCTGGAGACGGGTGAGCAGTGGACCCGTGTCCAACTTTCCGGGGGGAAGAAAGGCTGGGTACTGAACCATTTTATCTCCGAAGAAATTCCCCAACGCATGCAGCTGGCGGAATGCCGTGAGAAATATGCGGACATACTGGAAAAATATAAACCAGCGGTAAAACAGAAAGAAGCCCTGATTAAAGAGAATGCCGCGCTGAAAGCAGAATTCGCCAGTAATGTAAAAGAAACAGAAGAAAGAATCAGGCGGCTTATTCGGGAGAACAAAGAATTGAGTCGAGCCAATCGCTGGTCCCATCGTTTGTTGTTATCTTTTCTGTACGGTGCCGGTGTACTGCTGGCGGGGATCTTTTTCGGTTCCCGGATGAAAAAAGACAAACAGCGGCGTTACCTGGTGTAAGTGGGAGGGAAGATTTATTCCATGGAAGAAAAAACGGATTTTCTGGTCATTGGCAGCGGTATTGCCGGGTTGAAATTTGCCCTGAAGGCGGCCGCAGCCGGTAAGGTGACGCTGGTCACCAAGAAAGCCATGGCTGACAGCAATACCAACCGGGCCCAGGGGGGAATTGCCGCGGTTTTTGACCGGGTCGACTCTTTTACGGCGCATATTAATGATACCCTGGCCGCCGGTGACGGCTTGTGTGATCAGGCCGTGGTGGAACATGTGGTCCGGCAGGGGCCGGTTTCCATATTGGAGCTGGCCGAGATGGGGATCAATTTTAATCGCAGTGCGCAGGGCGAAAGAGATTTTGATCTGGGGCGGGAAGGCGGTCATTCCCACAACCGAATTGTTCATGCGCAGGACCTTACCGGCAAAGAGATTGAGCAGGCCCTAGTCTCTCTGGTAAAAAACCATGAACGGATCCGGGTGTATGAGAATCATATTGCGATTGATTTGATCACGCATTCCACCCGCGTTAAGCGGGGGCCGGTGGTTCAGCTTCAGGAGGCTTACTGCTGCGGCGCCTATGTATTGGATAAAAGAAATGATTACGTAAAAACGTTTCATGCCAGGATGACGCTCCTGGCCACGGGTGGGGCCGGTAAAGTCTATGCCTACACCAGCAATCCCGATATCGCCACCGGCGACGGGGTGGCCATGGCTTACCGGGCCGGATGCTCGGTGGCCAATATGGAATTTGTGCAGTTTCATCCCACCTGCCTGTTTCATCCGGCGGCCAAGAATTTTCTGATATCCGAGGCGGTCCGGGGAGAAGGCGGCATACTGCTGGATTCCGCCGGCAACCGGTTTATGGAAAAATATGATCCCGCCAGGGAACTGGCCTGCCGCGATGCGGTGGCCCGGGCTATAGATACGGAGATGAAACGCAGTGGCGACGATTGTGTTTTTCTGGACATTTCCCACAAGGATGCGGATTTTATCAAGGCGCGCTTTCCGCACCTGTATGCCAGTTGCCTCCATTACGGCATTGACATGACCGCCGGTCCCATTCCGGTGGTACCGGCGGCCCATTATATGTGTGGTGGCGTGGTAACGGACATGTTCGGCCGGACCAGTATTGAGCGCCTCTATGCGGTGGGCGAGACGGCCTGTACCGGCCTGCACGGAGCCAACCGGCTGGCCAGCAACTCCCTGCTGGAGGCGGTGGTTTACGCCAACAGCGCGGCCGAGGAGGCTCTGCGGCAACTGGCCGCTTGGTCCGCAGAGGATGAAAATGATATCCCGTTATGGGACGAAACCGGCACCACCGATCCCCGTGAGGCCATCACGGTTTCGCAGAACTGGGATGAAATCCGGATGTTCATGTGGAATTACGTGGGCATTGTCCGTAGCGATAAGCGCCTGGAACGCGCCCGGCGCCGGATTGATCTGATTTTCCGGGAAATCCGGGAATATTACTGGGATTTCCGGGTGACGGCCGACCTCCTGGAGTTGCGAAATATCGCCACGGTAGCGGAATTGATCATCGAATGTGCCGGCAGGCGCAAAGAAAGCCGTGGTCTGCACTATACCGTTGATTATCCGGAAAAAGACGAAAAAAACTGGAAAAAGGCGACGGTTCTCACCCGTTCTTTCGCGGAGTAAAAAATTCCGGCAGGTTTTTGGGGTCACTCACAGATAATCCGACTTTTTGCCATGGTTTTGTCTTCGATAATGCTGACCCTGGTAAATCCATAAGAGGATCGCAAGCGATCCAGGTTGCGGTTGTTCAGCCCCCGTATTCTCGATATAATAGCAGGATGCGCGGTTATCGTCAGGGTTCTGCTGCCAGGCGCCTTCTTTTTCATATGCCGGGTAATTTCATCAAAGTATATTTCTGACAATACGAGGTGTCCGAAGGCCGGATGGTAAGGGCCGGCCAGAACGGACTGATTCGCATTCAGTTCCCGCGATGGTTGCAGTCCCATGCGAATAACCGTAATACCGGATTCGGTCAGACGCAGATAGATATTTTTGGCAAGTGTAATCGCTTCCGGAAGGGATTGGGGGCGGTAGCGACCGTGACGGTATTGTTCTGCCAGACCGGTCCCGGTAATGACGACGGTGGGATATATCCGGACCGAATCCGGGGCGAGTTCGATGATTTTTTCCGTTGTTTCCAGAGATTGCCGGCCGGTGTCACCCGGCAGGCCGGTCATCAGCTGCGCTGTGGTTTCATATCCGGTTTGTTTTAAGTGCAGAATGGCTTCCCGGGACTGTTCAGCCGTATGGCCGCGACGGGAAAGTTTTAATACTGTGTTGTCCAGAGATTGCACCCCGATTTCCACGGAGGTTACGGAAAATCCTTGCAGTTTATTCAGGTTTTGCACCGTAATTGTATCGGGCCGGGTGGAAAAGCGGATGCTGTCAATTTTACCGGCCTGCACCAGCGTTTCCGCTGTCTCTAAGAGAATATACAGTTGTTTTTCCGGCAGTCCCAGAAAATTGCCGCCATAAAATGATATTTGCACCCGGCCCCGCTGACTGCTTTTATATTTCAAGAATTGATTCGCCTGTCTGCGCAGATCGTCCGGGGACAATGGTTCGTCCGTGTCCGTGATGGTGGTTTGGTTGCAGAACAGGCAGTGATGTGGACAACCGGAATGCGGCAGAAAGACAGGGATAATGAATGGTTTCAGGGAGCGGCTCATGCCTTGGTTTTTAAAAGGAGCAACGCTTGACGGGCGGCTGCCTGCTGGGCGCTTTTTTTGTTTTTACCTGATCCGACGGCGTTGATTTCGGCAGCAGTTACCCGGCAGTAGAAGGTTTTGTTGTGGTCCGGGCCCGACTCCGCGATAATCTGGTAAAATGGCGCAAATTTGTATTGGCCTTGGACGAGTTCCTGCAAAAAACTTTTGTAATCACCGGTTATGGTGTCGGAGGCCGTATCATTGATGGCTTCGGTAAACTGCTGTTTAACCATGGTAAAGACGGCCTGGAAACCGCCGTCACAATAGACGGCACCCAGAAGAGCTTCGTAAGCGCCGGACAGAATGGAATTTTTTTCACGTCCCCGGGACAATTCTTCCCCTTTTCCCAGCAGGAGGTGATCTCCCAGATGAATCCCCCGGGCTATATCTGCCAGGAATTGTTCGTTAACAAGCTGAGCGCGCAGCTGGGATAAAACCCCTTCCGGCAGGTCTGTAAACTGATGCATTAACAGATGCGAAATGCAGAGGGAAAGGGCGGCATCACCGAGAAATTCCAGGCGTTCATTATCTTTTAAATTTTTGTCCGGGTGCTCGTTGGCATAGGAACTATGCCGGAGCGCTGTGGTCAGGAGTGCGGAATCTGTAAAGGAGTAGCCGATGGTCTTTTCAAGTGTTGACATGATGACGGCGGGTCAGGAAGATGTCTGTTTTTTTGCATAATTGATCAGTGTGGCGTAAAGACGGTAGCTGACGTGCAGATTGCCTGTGCCGGTTCCCAGTTTTATTTCCGGATTGAGGGCTCCGTGAAAATCGGTCCCTCCTGTTTTGAGGAGATTATAGCGGGCGGCCAGTTTATTGTAATACGCCACTTCTTCCCGGGTATGTTCGGGATAAAGGACCTCAATCCCTCTAAGTCCCTTATCAATGAGGAGGGGAAGAAATGTTTCCAGTTGCTGCCTGTCTTCGAGATCGAGCAAGCCCGGATGAGCCAGTACCGGGATTCCCCCGGCCTCGATTATCAGTTCCAGCGCCCGGCCACATGCCAGACGTTTTTTTTCCACATAAGCCGGACCCTGTTTTCCCAGATAGTTATCAAAGGCCTCGTCAACGGACTGGACCCAGCCGCGGGCTTGCAACGCCCGGGCGATGTGCGGCCGGCCGATTTGATCGCCCTCTGCCAGCGCCGTTACTTCCTCTATTGTCAGGGGAAAACCCAGGGCATTAAGCCGCTGGATAATTTTGGGAGAACGCTGGTTGCGTGCATCTTGAAGATTCTGGAGGAGCCGGTTTAAATCCGGATGATTGATATCAATGGCATAGCCCAGTATGTGCAGACTGCCGGTGAGGGGGTATTCCGGTGGAAAGTCGGCGCTGATTTCAACACCCGGTAAAAATTCAATCGGGAGAGGGCCCGGTATTTTTGCGATTTCCCGGCAACCGTCAACACTGTCGTGATCCGTCAGGGAAATGGCCGATAAACCGACTTGAACAGATAAATCTATAATTTCTTTGGGTTGCAAAGAACCGTCAGAGGCTGTGGAATGAATGTGAAGGTCGACCGTTCTTCCCTTATTACAATCCAAGCACCTTCTCCATCTTTTCCTCTTTGGTTTTGCACTTGATGCACAGCGTGGTGACCGGACGGGCTTTCAGGCGTTCCAGGGAGATTTCCTCTTCACAGATTTCACATTGGCCGAAAGTGCCGTTATCGATACGTTCCAGTGCTTTTTTGATTTTTTTGATGAGTTTATGTTCCCGGTCCCGAATGCGGAGCATAAAGTTCCGGTCAGATTCATGGGAGGCGCGGTCGGTCGGATCGGGAAAGGATTCGTCATCATTGGTCATGCCCGAGACCGTATCATCCGCCTGCTCCAGCAGTTCATTCAGCCGGTTGGTCAAAAGCTCTCTGAAGTATTCAATGTCCTTTTTTTTCATAGGAATTTGCATCCTTTGTTTGTTTGACGGTTGTTGGCGAGGTAAAATGTCCCCTTCAGTTTACGGCATTGTTTTCCTGCAGTTATAATATCCATAATATCATTTTATCCGGTCCTCCTTACCGAATCAGGTTATCCCCTTATCTTACGCTAAAATTATAATTATATCAGTTACAACCGTATAATATAGGATGAATTGTTTTTTTTTGTAAAGAAAAAAATGATTCTTTTATGGAAAAAACGATTTTGATTTTCATCCGGGGGTTCCGGAAGCGAAAAGGGGAAAGAGCCTTCTCCCGTTCAGGGATCGAACGAAGGGGCTGGCGGGGAAAAAAGATTTTTCGGTTGATCAGGGCAATACGGTGACCGGCGGTGGGAACACTCCCGGGCGCACAGAAAACAGGGGGTTGATGCAGGCATTTGTTCGGCGGCCAGGATGACGGCAGAGACGGATTTGCGCGGGGTCATCAGTCCGGAGGCATTGACCCGGAGACCGATAGTCGCCGGCGTCAGTAAGTCGAACAGTGCTTTCTGCCCGTTTTGCAGGGGCCAGTCACAGTACCCCGGGCTGAAACGGGCACTGGCCTGGAGACCTTTCTGCTGATAATGGTTCCGGACCTGCTGCTGAATTTGATCGGCGTAAGCTTCGGCCAGAACCGAAGCGGCGGTATCCAGTGTCAGCGCCTGCAGCAGGGTGTCCCGGCTTAGCATGCGGATGGTTTCGTCAACGGCTTGGCCCAGCGTTACGGCCAGGCAGAACAGTTCATAAACGCCGGTCATGCGGCGCGTGAGACGGGACCAGTTGACGGTAGTCAGAATAAGGTTTTTCCCCGCAATGGTTTTCTGTGAAACCTCTTCAAAAGGGGTGGATCGGTATATCACTGCCGGGACCGCCAGTTCCCGGCAGCGGTTGATACCCGACCGGATTTCGGTCAAGACCCGGTCGCTGACGGCATCAGCGCCGGGATACCCCAGTTGTGAAATGGTTCCGGCCAGAATTTTCTCCGGGGGAGGGAAGGCCAGATCAATTTGAATATCATGGTTGAACGAAGCCGCTTCGCGGCGGATAAATAGTGTATACTCTAATCGTGCTC
>CAZWCS010000072.1:0-21699 GCA_964632805.1 uncultured Desulfobacterales bacterium | reverse complement strand
TTTTTCTATGACGTAAATCTGCGGCCGGACGGTTACACCCGGGAAACAATTCGGGTGTCCCTCCGCCATACGGACATCCTCAAACTCAATAAAAGCGAATTGCATCTTATCGGGGATATGCTGGGCTATAGCGGAGATACAAACGCTTTGGTCCGGAGATTACAGCGGGAGTTTAAACTGGAGGTGGTGGCGGTTACCAGTGGCGAAGCCGGCAGCCGGCTGTATTTTCCGGACACGGTGGTGGAACAAAAAATCGGGGAGACCGATTATTCCGTGGTGGATACGGTGGGCGCGGGAGATGCTTTTGCCGCGGTGCTGGCGGCCGGATACCTGGGCGGTTTGTCTCCACAAAAAATTCTGGAGACAGCCACGGACTTTGCCGGCCGGATGTGCGGGATATCCGGCGCGGTTCCGGAAGATACCGGATTTTATCGGTCAGTCCGTAAAGAGTTAACAGAATAATCATAAGGCTGCCAGCGAAGTCTTTTTAATAAAGACCGGCCTTCCCGCAAAAGAGAGTCTTTGGTAAAATTCATCAGATGTTCGTAGCGCCTTTGTCAAAGGACAAGGCAGGGAGAACCCACACCAATTATGCCTATCGCCAACAAGATTCATATTATCAGTTACCCGGACAGCCTGGGGAAAAACCTGCAGGAACTGCACTATGTTCTCAAGCGCTATTTTTCCCGATGCGCGGGCGGCCTGCACCTGCTGCCGTTTTATCCTTCTTCGGCCGACCGGGGTTTTTCCCCGATCACCTATTACCAGGTGGATCCGGCCTTTGGTACCTGGCAGGATATCTTCATGATTCAAGAAGATTTTGATCTTACCATCGATTTCATGGTCAATCATATTTCCCGGCAATCCAAGTATTTTGCCGATTACATCGAAAACAGGGACAAGTCCCGGTTTGCGGACATGTTTTTGAGCTTTGACAAACTGGCACCGAACGGGAAAGTTCGGGAAGAAGATCTGCAAAGCGTTTATACCCGTAAGCCCGCTCCGCCGTATCAATTTATTGAACGGCCGGATGGTTCCAAAGAGGTGATCTGGTCCACTTTTGATCATGAACAGATTGACGTAGATCTTTATTCGCCGGTGACCCGGGAGCTTTTCCGGGATTTTCTGATTTTTCTGGCCCGGCGCAAGCCGGCTTTTATCCGTATGGACGCCTTTGCCTATACCACCGTTAAACTGGGCACCAACTGTTTTTTTGTGGAGCCCGATGTCTGGAATATCCTGGAGATGCTTGACGGTTTTGTTGCCCCGTTTGGCGTGCAGATGCTGCCGGAGGTTCACGAACACTATTCCTATCAGTTGAAGCTGGCGGAAAAGGGCTACTGGGTCTATGATTTCGCCCTGCCGCTGCTGGTACTTCATACCCTTTACCATCATACCAGTAAAGAGCTGATCAACTGGCTGCGAATCTGCCCCCGAAAACAGTTTACCACTCTGGACACCCATGACGGCATGGGGGTGGTGGATGTGGCGGATCTGCTTTCCCAGGAAGATATTGAGCGCACCATAGACGGGCTTTATGAAAAAGGTTCCAATGTTAAACCCATTTATTCCTCGGCCGACTATAACAATCTGGATATTTACCAGGTGAACTGTACCTATTATTCCGCCCTGGAGTGCAATGACGATTCCTATCTGGCCGCCCGGGCCATTCAGTTTTACGCCCCGGGGATTCCGCATGTTTACTATGTGGGACTGCTGGCGGGGGAAAACGACGTAGCCCTGGTGGAAGAAACCCGCAACGGCCGGGATATCAACCGTCACAACTATACCCTGGACGAGGCAGGGAAAACCGTGGAGCGGGAGGTGGTGCGCCGTCTGATTCGCTTAATGGAATTCCGGAACCACTATCCCGCCTTTGACGGGGAACTGGTGATAGAGGACGCCCCGGAAACGGAGCTGATTTTAACCCGGGTTAAAGATAACTGTCGTACCACCGTCCATATAGACCTCCATACCTACACCACCCGCATTACCTATCGGGATACCGAAACAGGGGCGGAAAAGGAATTTGCGGTATAGACAAGGTATTCCCGGCCGCTGTCCGGATCACTCAGGATGCCGCGGAGAATAATGTCGATGGAATTTCTGTTGATGGACTCCAGCGATTGCGGGGGGAAAACCGCCTGGCCGGGTCCCAGGGTAAAGGCGATGTTGCCGGTGGCGGCGGCCAGAAAGACACCGGCAGTCTCCCAGGGGTCGACCGGAATGACAACCTTGGCATCGATGGCCCGCTGGGCCACCTTGACGGCTTCGTTCATGCAGGCCATGGAAACCTGCGTCAGTTTCTGCAGGGTTTTCGGGTGGGCTTTTCCCAGAACTTCCGGTGAAACTTCGGAGAATCCCATTTTAAAATACTCTTTATGTTCCAGGGAAAATTTGCGATAGGTGCTGAAAAAGGCTTTGATGGCATCTTTGATGCTGAGGGTTTCATGGGGGATTTCCAGAAGCTCCGCCAGCAGAAGATTGGTGCCGTAAATGATGATATTTAAAAACAGATCATCCTTGCCGCGAAAATCCAGATAAATGGACTTTTTGCTGTAGCCGGCCTTATGCGCGATCATGTTCATGGAGGTGCCGCGGTAGCCGTAGCGCTCAAACAGATCATAGGCCGCCTTGAAAATTTTTTCTTTACGGCTCTTCGGCGGCCGACTGGGATCGTATTCTATGCTCATCGCCTGGACTCTTTCCTCAAGGGAAAACGCTTCCGACCTGGATAATATAAGTCGGAAACGTTTTTCCGCGGCCTTTTTCATCCTCTTTTGAACCGCTATAAAACTGAAGACAGCAAGTGTCCGGACAGTCTCCGGGAAAGGCTGATCAGAGTCAGTACCGGCGGTACCCCAAACTGAGAAGGAATCACACTGGCGTCGGAGACGAACAGGTTTTTGTATTTGGTCTCCAGATTTTCATTGACCACCTCGCCGATGCGACAGGTGCCGCCGGGATGGGCGGCGCCCAGGGCGCCGTTCCAGATGTCGGTAGCCCCCAGATTTTTTAGTATCCGCCGGGCAATAATTTTTCCTTTGTTGAGTTTGTTTCTGTCTTCAAAGGTCAGGGGTTTGCAGATTTTGCCGTCTATATCGATGGTGCCGTCCATGACATCCTTGATTTTGGTCATAATGCTGACCTGCCCCCGGCTTTTCATCATTTTCTGCGGTCGCTGCGCCAGCATATTAAACAGCATGTTCTGGAACCAGGGGTTGGTGATATCGGTTACCATGATCCCTTCTTCATGCAGATCCATGCCGGCCACCATGGGAAGTTCGCGGCCCGGCTGTGTCTTCTGGTCAATATAGCCATAGGTGACCATAAAGGGATCAAAGAAAAATTTGCGTCCGGCTTCCGGGATGCCCGTTCTTTGCAGAATGGACGGGGATCCTACCCCTCCGGCGCTGATTACCACGACCGGGGCTTGAATTTCATATTCCCGGCCTTTGTGATCGGTGGCGTGAATGCCGGTGGCGGTATCGTTTTCAATGATAACCTCGTCGCAGTGCATGCGGGGAAGCAGGGTGGCGCCTTTGTCCACGGCATCCCGTACCCACTGGATGGCCTCCCATTTTACCTCATGCCGGTCTCCGCAATAGGTATCCATGCAATTGATTTTTCTGCCTTTGGCGGGGTTGATAAACTTGTTGAATTTTTTCCAGTCATAGCCCAAATCCCGGGCGGAGGTCATGATGGCCTCGGCGGCGGGGCCCACAAAATTTTGCGAAAGCGGCGCAATGCGCAGCTCTTCTTTGATCTTTTCCGTTTCGCTTTCCGGCAGATCCACGCCGAACTTTTTAAATTTTTCATAAGGCGGATCCCAGGCCGTGGCGGTGAAAAACATGGTAGTCCCTCCCACGCAAACCGCCCGGATCATCATCAGAAAATCGGTGGTCACCATGAGCCCTTTGCCGAAACTTCCGAAAGGCCCGCCCATGGCGTTGATAAAGGTCTGCATCCGGCCTCGGGGCTTCAGGTATTTCCCCCGCTCCACGATAATTACCTTTTTCCCCTGCAGGGTCAGGTCTCTGGCAACAGTGGCGCCTCCGGGACCGGAGCCGACCACCACCGCATCAGCCGTCATTTTCTGCTTTGCTTTCATGAAACCTCCTGAATATGAAAAATTACGCGTCTATAAAAAAACTCTGCAGTGCCTGCTGAATGGCGGGCAGGGCAGGGCAGTCGGCGATTTCCAGGATATTTTTGCCTTCAATATCAAATTCCCGGATCATATTGTCATCCGGGACCCACCCGGCAATCTCAATATCGGTTTTGGCCATAATTTTTTCGGCTTCCGCCTGGTCCCGGATCTTGTTTAAAATCAGCCGGGCTTTTTCATAATTCATGGCCTCTCTGGCCACGTCGCGGATTTCTTTAACCACATTCAACCCCTTGGCCGAAGCATCCGAGATAAGAACCAGATAATTCACCTCTTCCATGACCCGCCGGTTAACCTGTTCAATCCCGGCTTCCCCGTCGATCACGACATAGTCAAAATGATCGGCCGTGGATTTGATGATTTCTTTCAAGAAATTATTCACCCGGCAATAACAGCCTTCGGTTTCCGGGCGACCGATGGCCAGAAAGGCGATGTTTTCTTTTTCTTCCATGGCGTCGAAAACTTCATAGTCAATTAGCGACAGGGTGGCTTCTTTGTCTCCGGCCTCCCCGTTTTTGACCCGCTGGATGAGGGTGGTCCGAATGTCATCAATGGTTTTGTGCACCTGCATGCCCATGGCCGAAGCCAGGCCCACGGCCGGATCGGCATCAATCGCCAGGACTGTTTTATCTTTATCTGCGGCCAGAAGTTTTACAATGGTCGCGCTCAGGGAGGTTTTGCCGACGCCGCCTTTACCGCAGAGGGCAAAAATTTTCCGGCTGTTATTTTTTTTCATTGTTTATCTCTCAGACCCCGCTATTCAGCCCTTACCCGATGATTCCAGCGCCGATTTCAGTTTTCCCAGTTCTTCCACTTCATCACATACGTCCACATATTCGCATTCGCTGCAATCAAAGGACATTTCTTCCAGCATTTTGTTCATGGCGCTGATAATGCGTCCCACCCGGTTGGCGGTCTCCTGCAGGTGCTGGACATCCGCGGCACTGGAGGTGATAAAGATCAGTTCCACGGCGTTCACATAATCCAGCCGGCGATAGCGGGCAATCAGGTCCGTTCCCAGGTGGGACAGGGAAAATTTGTTTTTCATGGCCTCCCGGCTGATACGGCTCCATTCGCGCTGATACTGGGAAGCGGCTTTCATCATGTACCCTTTTAAATCCACATCAAAGCGGGTGGCCTCAATTTCCCGGTACCGTTCATAGGTGTTTTCTTCATCAAATCCTTTCACTTCCAATAAAACAATTTTTCCGAAGGGGACCTCTTTGGCGCCGCTTTTGTACAGATGCGGCAGATCCGGCCCCACTAACCGGATGCGGCCGTCTTTGACTTTCCCGGGCTCCTGCGTCCAGAGTAAAAACGAAACCGAGCCGGCCCGGGGGCTGCCCAGTTCCAGGGCGACATCGTCCATAAGCACGATATTTCTGCCTCCGCCTGCGGGCCAGTTCATTTTTTTCTGGTATTTGAGGGTTTGCAGAATTTTTTCTTTTTTTTTCGTGTCCAGAAAGGCCTGGACAGTGTCGACATCTTTGGTAAACATGGCAATCAAACCCTTTCGGGGAAAGTCCGGGAATTATCGGACCAACGCCGTCGTTTTTCATGAAAACAGATGGCAGTTGTTTCGAACCACTCGATAGTCTCAGGAGGCCTTGCGGATTCCGGCCAGCTCCAGGGCGAACAGAGCCGCGCCAAAAGCGCCGTTTACCTGCGGATCGATCATGTCCATGGGGATCATGGTCACTCCCAGCTCTTTTTCCAGCGCCCGGAACAGTCCGATGTTCTTGGCGCCGCCGCCGGTCATGGTGACATCCTCTTCCACCTCGATTCCCCGGGCCAGGGCCGCCACCCGACCGGCCAGGGCATTATGCAGCCCGCCGATAATATCACTGCGGTCCACACCGTCATTGATCAGGGAAACCACTTCCGTTTCGGCAAACACCACACACTGGTTGGATATTTTCACCGGATTTTTTGAGCGGGTGGATATTTCGCCCATATCTTCCAGTTTGACTTCCAGGGCGTCCGTGATTACCTCCAGAAACCGGCCGGTACCGGAAGCGCACTGGTCATTGTACATGTACCGGGTGATATCGCCGTTTTCATCCACCTTAATGGCCTTGGCGTCCTGGCCGCCGATATCAATTACAGTTTTAATGGAGGGCATGTGCCACTTGGCGGCTTTGCCGTGGCAGGCGATTTCCGATTTGACGTCATCCACAAAAGGAATCTGTTCCCGCCCGTAGCCGGTACCAACTGTTATCTGGATATCATCGGCGGAAAGCCCCGCGGCAATGACGGCCCGGTTGATGATTTCCCGGGCGGATTTTTCCGGAATGGCCGAGCCCCTCATAAATTCGGCCGCAATCACCTCTTCATTGTCAGTAATCAGCACGGCTTTTGAGGTCAGGGAGCCGATATCACATCCACAGACAATCATAGAAACCTCTCTTTCCGTTTATATAATTTTTCGGACTTCGAAAAACTCCATCAGTTCTTTGCGGAACCGGTCCCAGCTTTTTACCCGGTCGTCAAAGGAGTCGGCAAAGACCGCATGAGAAGGGTAGCCGGCGGATTCCATATCCTGCAAAAAGGGCTTGACCATACCCCAGGTGTTGCGGCAGCCCAGGGTGCCCATATAGACGGTGCAGTCCGCTTTGTAGATTCTGCAGGCGGCCAGGGTGTCCTCCAGCCACATTTCCGGGGCATCATAGGGCCCGCGGATCTGTTTCAGCATGGGCATGCGGGCCAGCTGGTCCGCCAGGCTGTCGATAATGGCCTCTTCGGAGGACAAATCCATGGCATAACACTGGTCTTCCCGCCCCTGGGCATAGGGAGAGCCGGTGGGGAAAAAATAATCCAGCATGCAGCCCATGAGGCTGACGTCAATGGTGTTGAAAAATCCGAAGAAACGGAAATCCATGGTATAATGGTCAATATAGCTGGTCAGGCAGCGGGCTTTTTCCGTGCCGGAAAGGGTACCTGCTACTCCTTTGTCGTAATTTTCCCTTGATACCCGCAGGGCTTCTTCCAGTACCCTGGTGCCGGCGGTGACCCCGTTAAAGCCGAACTTGGTGAGATATATCACCGGCTGAATAATGGGCGGCACGGGATTGGGGGTGGTGGTCATCAGTTGCTGAATCTCATTGATAATGTCATCCTGCTTTTTGATTTCATTGGCAACCTCCCGCAGTTTGTCCCAGTCCACTTTATTGCCGGTCTGCTCTTCCAGAAAGGCCACCATTTTCCGGAAATCCTGGCGATGATAGCGGGTCGCCCGTTCCCCGGTCAGCTCCGGTGGCGCGTCGTGCATGTACATGGGGATGTCCTTATAGGAGCAGAAATAGTGGTAGGCATTGGCGTTGGAATCGCAGATGCCGGAAGTGTTGGCCACGCAGAAATCCGGCGGGGTGCCCAGTCCCTGCAGATAGGCGCCCAGCGATCCCCGCTGGCCGGAACAGGAGGTTTCCGTCATACCGGCCTCCACGGAATAATCCAGAAAATCCGAAATGCCGCAGTGGAATACCAGGCAGCCGTAGGCACTCAACACTTCCGCGTTGATGGGAACACAGTCAAAGGCGTGGAGAATGCCCACCGGAAAACAGTAGGTGGTCAAAACCGTTTTTTTGCCCCGTTCACCGGCATGAGACAGCTCTTCCATCCAGTCCGCCGAGGCTTTGGCAATATTTAAAAACACGTCTCCGGCCTGGTTCAGCAGAGAATAGGTGGTTTCCCGGGTGGGAATCACCTGGAAGGCGGCGTTCATTTCGCGTTGGGTGGAATTGCCGAGAAGCGGCACCAGACTTTTAAAACAGGCGCCCAGATGGGCGTCAAAGCTGAAATCTTTATACACTTTTTTCATACTGCTCCGGTCTCCTGCATTGTTTCAGTGAGAAAATGTCATCGGAAAAACGTTGATTTTCCGTTTCCAGGCAAAAAGAACAAAACCAATGTCGGAAAGATGATTATGAAAACCAATAGATCAACAACCATCAGATCAATTTCCGGACTTCGAAAAATTCGATGGCTTCTTTACGGAACCGTTCCCAGCTTTTGACCCGGTCGTCAAAGGAATCGGCAAAAATGGCATGGGAAGGATAGCCGGCGGCTTCCAGGTCCCGCATAAAGGGTTTGACCATACCCCAGGTATTGCGGCATCCCAGGGTTCCCATATAGAGGGTGCAGTCGGCCTTGTAAATTTTCGCGGCGGCCAGCGTATCTTCCAGCCACATGGCCGGGGCATCGTAGGGGCCGCGGATTTGTTTGATCATGGGCATCCGGGCCAGCTGGTCGGCCAGGCTGTCAATCACCGCTTCTTCGGAAGACAGATCGATGGAATAGCACTGGTCTTCCCGCCCGGCGGCGTATGGCGCGCCCTCAGAAAAATAATAGTTGAGAAAACTGCCCAGGGTACTGACTTCCAGTTCGTTGAAAATGGTAAAAAAGCGCAGATTCAAGGTATAATGATCAATGTAGCTGCTCAGGCAGCGGGCTTTTTCTTTTCCGGAAACCGTTCCGGCCACGCCTTTTTCGTAATTGGCCCGGGTAACATCCAGCATTTCCTGCATCACCCGGGTGCCGTGTTTGGTGCCGTTTAACCCGAATTTGATCACATAAATAAAGGCCTGTACCAGGGGCGGGGCGGGGCAGGGTTTGCTGGTCATCAACTGCTGCACTTCGTTGATAATCTCGTCCTGTTTTTTGATTTCCAGGGCAACCTCCCGGAGCTTGTCCCAATCGGTTTTTTTACCGGTCTGCTTTTCCAGGAATTTGATCATGTTATGGAAATCCCGGCGATGATATTCCGTTGATCGTTTGCCGGTCAGTTCCGGAGGCGCGTCATGCATGTACATGGGAATATCTTCATAGGAACAGTAGTAATGGTAGGCATTGGCGTTGGAATCGCAGATCCCGGCGGAATTGGCGATACAGAAATCCGGTTTATTACCGAAACCCGTGAAATAAGCCCCCAGCGAAGCCCGCTGCCCGGAACAGGAGGTTTCGGTCATACCGGCTTCCACGGCATAATCCAGAAAATCGGACACGCCGCCGGGGAAGAGAACGCAGCCGTAAGCGGTTAATACTTCGGCATTGGCGGGGACGCAGTCAAAGGCATAGAGAACGCCCACGGGATAACAGTAGGTGGTCAGGACAATTTTTTTCCCCCGTTCATGAGCGTGAAGCAGCTCATCCGTCCATTCGGCGTTGGCTTCACAGAGGTATTGAATGGTGTTGCCGTGCTGTTTCACCATGGAAAAAACTTCATTGCGCTCCGGCGACAGGGAACTGAAGGCGGCCTCCCGTTCCTTGTCGGTGGTATTTGCCAGGAGGGTTCCGATCATTCGAAAATACCCGTATAACCGGGCATCCAGGCTGAAATTTTTGTGTACCGCAGTCATTGTCAAATCCCCTTTATTTTCCTGTGAAGCCCGGTTTCGCCGGTATTTGTAGCAAGGCAAGCCGTCTTCGGGAAAATATTTTTTGGCGGTTTATCTTCTGAACCTTCTGTTTGACCGCTTTGCGCCTTATTATACATTCATGCTCACGTCCATTCCGGCCTCCAGCCGTTTATGATAGAGTTCCGCCCGTTCTTTTAAAACTTTGGAATCGGTTTTTTTGATAATTTCCGCAAAGGCATCCAGGCTGTCACCGTGGAAAAGGGTTAAGGCGTCAATCGCTCTTTGTCGCTCGGCCATCGGGCGCTGCAGATTTCCGGCCAGGACCATCTCTTTTAGTACCTTGATTGCAGTTTTTGCGTCTCGGTCTGCCATGGCTCACCTCCATAAATAATTTATGATTTTCTGATTTTCTGATTTTGAAATGGAGACATTGGAAAAGTGCTGCGCTTTTGCTTCCATCCAATATTTCAATTCCGCAATCATCCAATCACAAATAATCACTTGCTTATCCTTTCCAGGAATGCCTGGGCGCGCATCTTAACCCGGCCGGTTTCCACCAGTGGACCATACTCTCTTTCCAGTTTCATGCAGGGGACTCCCGCTGCTTCCAGATCCCGTTCGTAAATGCTGTTTTCACAGCCATGGAAATCGCAGAAACGGATGTTTTGCAGGATCACACCGTCTGCTTTGCAGTCCGCGATTTTTTTTCTGAGAAATTCCAGCCGGCTTTTGTATTCCCCGGCCATTCTGGGATGCTTGAGGCTGAGGAGATAGCTTCTGGCCAGGGCCGCTACCGGATCACTGTCGTCTTCGTCCACCATGTTTTCATAAAATTTGGAACCAAAGGACATCATGTCTCCCACCACCACCGCCCCGAGCTCCTCGATGCTTTGAACAAATTCGGGATCGTCATTGGCGCTGCCGACCATAAAAAGCCGTTTGTCTTCGATACCCGTGGAAGTCGCTTCCAGCTCCGCCAGCAATTTTTCCAGCAAATCGATAAAGGCTTCAATGGGAATGGCATTGGCGGCGACAAATACGGTCAAAGCGTCGGCCCCGGAAATTGGCACCTTGGGCCGGCTGCGGATTTCATCAAATTTTCGCAGCAGACTCCGGGCCTTGTTGTATTGCTTGATGGATTCCCGCAGCGCCTCCGTTTCCACCGTAACCTGAAAATGCTTTTCAATTTCATCGATGTGCAGCCGCAATTCCTCCGTAAACCATTCCAGGCTGAAGTCTTCGGTCTTGTGCGGCACCGCAAACAGGCGGTGAAAACCGGGCATAATTCCTTCGATATCCGTGGCGGCCTTGCGCCAGTTCTCGTCCAGGCGGCGCATGGAATCGCATAAGGTAGAGGTGATCAGGCCGTCCAGGAACTTGTATTTTCCTTCCCCGGCCATTTGAAGAAGACCTTTGGGAAAACTGCAGATAACCGGCCCGTAATACGTATCCCCGATGGAGGTGGAAGAAATCTCATTGGCCCGGAGCCTGACACCGAGCAGACCGGCGGCATGGTAAACTTCAAAAACCGGGACCCGGGAATAACTTACCCCGATAATTTTACCGCCGCTGTTTTTAAAATCCTTGATATAGGAATTTTGAACATCAGAGGCGATTTCCTTGAATGTCTCGATCGTCATGTTACCCTCCAAGAATATTGTTTAGCCGTTTCAGGGCGTCATTAAGTTCACTGTTGTCTTCACCGGGTTCCGGAGTGAGGAGATCGCACAGATTATTGATCAGGGACGGCATCAACGGCGTCACCGCCGGTTTTACCGCCTGCACCGCATCCGTCAGCACCCCGGTTACGGCGGCCTCCAGCTCCCCGGCGTCAATGGTGCCGAAAAGCCCGGAGAGAAGGTTCGGGATCAACTCCGGATTGTCTTCATGAATGATATTCACGGTCTCGATGCAGCTTGTCAGCAAGTCGGCAAATTCCAGGGGATCGAAGGCCTGATTCCATTCCTGGACAATGTCTTCAAAATTTTCCATACTGGCCAGAGACTGCAGTCTGTTTTTGAGACTGCGCATTTTGATATTGGCCACGTCCGCTTTGTGTACAAAATATTTTTTGCCGAATTCGGGAACGTTTTTCAGGAAATCGGCCACACCGTTCTGGACGGCTTCCTGGTTTTCCGCCACCCCGGTTTTCATGTCGGCAAACACTTCCGGATCAATACCTTCAGCCACTTCTTGAAGGACGTTGGCCACCAGTAATTGAATTGCCGGCCGCACCCCGTCTCCGGCCAGATGACTGCCGATATTGAATCGTTTGGTAAACTCATATTGGAGATTCAGCACTTCTCCGATTTTTTTCCCGTCTACGGAACTCCAGATGCCGTTAATGGCTTCAAACAGAATATCGGGGGGCTGGAGTTCCATCTGGGTCTCCAGCATGTTTTTCAAAATGGTGCAGGTCGTATCCAGCATGCTCGGCAGGGCGGAAAGCAGCACAAAAGCTTTGCCGATGTAGTCAATCACCACCTCGTTCATGCTTTCCGCCGCAGCGACTTGTCTTTCTCCGGAGGATTCCACCATTTCCTTCCAGGCGCCGAAATCGGCACTGGCCAGAAAATCCCGTATAAAATTGGCCACCGTGTCCGCACCGGCCACCGCGTCCTCCTGGTTTTTTCCCGCCTTGATTTCCCACTGCAATTGCACCATACGGCCGAGATCCCGGGCAATCGAATTGTCATCCGTATTTTTCCCCATGGATTTTACCGTACCGTTCATCGACCACAACGCCGTTTTGGCAAAAACCTTTTTCACCGGGTTTTTCCCCGCCCAGACGGCCATAACACCATGTATGACGGGAAATGTTCTGTTGAACAGGGTTTCATTACTCATGAGTTTGACGGCGATGTTCCCGAGAAGCATGTCGACCTCCTTTTGTCTGGCTTCTCGCGCCTGCAGGTCATAAGCCTGGTTTGGTTGTATGGGTTTACTCATAAAAACCTCCGTGTTGTTCGGCGTTAAGGGTATGTAAGACACCTGAATCGACCAAAGGGGGGATAAAGGTAACAGGGATACGTCCGGGATCATCTGCTGTTGAAATCGATTTTCGGAGATATTCTTCCGTACGTGGATAATACATTTGGATCATAGAGTTATCTCATAGCGGTCCGGTATGTCGGAGATGCTCTGCCGGGCCGGGCTGATATATTTTACTCACCACCGGTGACCAAAACCTGATTTTTATCATCGAACAATGTTCTGGCGTTGTCAAGAAAAAAAATTGTGGAAAAAAATTGCATATCTTTTGCAACCGGGCAGCGGAATTCCCGGTTGTTCAGAATGAACGGAAAAGGCATATTGTTCCCCGTTCCAGACGGAATTTTTTTACGGAAAGAATATTTTTTCTGCTTCCGGCGTGTATTCGCCATTGTTATTCCGGTACAGAACCAGTGGCGGCAGAACGTTCAGCCCGGAGCGGCCGTTTTTTCTGCCTTCCACAAAAAGCAGTTTTGCCTCGGTATTGTGCCGGGAATGAATCATACGCAGGCGTTTGGGTTCCAGGAACGATTCGCGCATGGTTTGGATCATGTCTGCCAGGCGAAAGGCGGGATAGATGGCGGCAAATTCCCCCCCGGTTTGAAGGAGACGACCGGCGGCGGAAGTAAAATCTTTCAGGGAAGCCTTGACTTCGTGTCTGGCGATGGCTCGTTCCGGATGGGGGTTGAGGCGGCCGGAGTTTGCCCGGCGAAAGGGGGGATTGCAGACGACCAGGTCCGGACGTTCGCCGGACAGAGTGCTGCCGATGCTCTTCAGATCACGGCAGCAGATGGTAATCCGGTTTTCCAGACGATTCTCCCGGACATTGGTGCGGGCCAGGTCCGCCAGTTCCTTTTGAATTTCCACGCCGGTGATTTGAAGGGCAGGATAACGGCAGGCCAGTATAAGAGGGATAATACCACAGCCCGTCCCCAGGTCTACCAGCCGGGCTTTTTCCGGGAGAGAGAGATGCCAGGCAAGAAGGACCGGATCCAGAGAAAACCGGTATCCGTTGGTATGCTGTTTAACGCGGATCTGTCCGTTGCAGAAAGTGTCCTCTGTCAGCCCCTGCTTCATGAGGAGAGATCGCCGATTTTAAAAGTGATATCTGATATGAGAAATTGTCCGGCGGCCCCGTTAATATTATCGATTATATCTTTTTTTAAATACCGCAGTTGCTGGATCCAGGTGGAGCTGGTCACATGCACAACCAGTACTTCACTTTTCAGAAAGGCAGGCTGGGCATTTTGGGCAATGTTTTCCCCTACGACTGTTTCCCACAGAGACCAGATCCGGGAGACGGGAGTTTGTGACTGATCCAGCCATTGCTGGATGGCTCCTTTCAGGATGTCGCCCACAGCCTCAAAACCGGTGTCTGTTTTTTTCCCGGCGTTCATAAGAAAGCGTTGAATCGATGGTGACGTTCACTGGCGTTCATCCGGAACGCATAAAAATTTATGGACCCGGCGATTGTTTTTTGAGATAGATGCCGGCCATCTGATTCAGGGTAAGGACAAACCAGGTGAGGGCGGCGGCATCTCCTTCCAGCAGCAGGTCTTTGTTATTAATTGCCTTCATAATCGGGTTTGGTCCGTTTTTGGCCTGGAACATAATCCGGGAACCGGTCTGGGCATCCCGCCAGATCATGGAAAAATCGGGATCTTTCAGAGATCCGGAGCGGGAGGTGACCACCCCTCGGGAAAACGTGTAGGATCGGCTGTAGCGTCCGTCGACCGTCCGGATGACCAGGGACATATCTTTTTCGCGCAACCGTTTTTTGAAAGAACTGCTGATCCAGGAACTGACTTTCAGCAGTAAATACAACCCATATAAAAAAAAGCGGAATATCATGGCATACTCGTTTTTTTTATCCCGTTTACGGTAAAGGGCATCCCGCCTCTTTCAGCAATCGGGCGTGATTCTCGTCTACAGACCATAATGCCAAACAGAAGCGTTCGTCAAATGTTTTTTTGCGCTTTTACCGGTAATTGTGATATAAAAAATAATTTATGGAAAAGGCGGATTCGTATTACAAGTCCGTAAAATTTTTTTCTGACGAAAATGCGAAGATAACCAAAGCAGGCGGATTGATAATAAAGACAGATTGCAAAGACAATGACATTACCTTCCAACCATTATGATATTGTCATCGTGGGAGGCGGTCCGGCCGGTTCCACGGCGGGCCTTCTTCTGGCGGATTTCGGGTACAGTGTTCTCGTTCTCGACAAAAAACGATTTCCCCGGGACAAACTTTGCGGCGGGCTGACAACATTTAAGACGCAGAAACTCCTGGAGCGGGTGTTTCAGGTTACGGAAAAATTTTTGATGGAAGAAGGCATCATCGATTTTTCCGCCACCAAGTATGAGTTGCGGCATAAGGAGGCCTTTATGCTGGAACGGGAGGTGCCTCTCCCGTTTCATTTTGTCAAACGGATTGTATATGATGATTTTCTTTTGAAAAGAGCCGCTGTAGCCGGGGCGAGGGTTCTGGAGGGGGAAAACGTAGTGGACTGCGATTTACATGAAAATTGTGTCACCACCGCCTCCGGAACCACCTATCATGGTAAAATTCTGATTGGCGCGGACGGGGTTCACAGCCGCCTCCGCAGAAATTTTCCGGAAAACCGGACAAAACCCGCCGGCCGCTGGAAAAACAATATCTGTGAATGTTTTGAGCTGTTTGTCGACAGAGAAAACCCGGATTTGCGAGGGATCAGAAGGGACATCGATCATCCCATTCTTGCGTTTGGAGCGGTTGATATGGGCTATGCCTGGTTGTTTCCCCGCAAGGATGATCTGGTCATCGGTCTGGGCGGGATGGCGGTGCGCAACAAAGGAACCCTTTATTCCTCCCTGCAGCAGCATGCCGCCAGTTTCGGCATTCATAATCCCCGGCAGCATCATTTAAAAGCCTATCAGGTGCCCTGCGGCGGACACATAAAGCGGCCGGTATGGAAGAACGCTTTGTTGATCGGTGATGCCGCCGGCATTGTGGATCCGCTTTTGGGAGAAGGCATTTTTTACGGCCAGCGAAGCGCAGAACTGGCGGCGTGGACGATTCATCGCTATTTTCAGTACGGCGCCCGGCTGGAAGAAGAATATCCCGGACTTCTCTGGAAATATGTTTACTCCGAATTTTTCAACGCCAAGATTTTACGCTTTCTGGGATTTTATGTATCGGAAAAGTTTGAGCATGTTCCCACCAAAATTCTGTTTCGGACCATGCCCGACGTTCTGGTGGATGTGCTGCACGGCACGCGTACGAGTAAAGGTTTGTTCAAACGGGAAGAATGTCACGAACGTATTGATTTTTAAGGAAAATGAAAGGGGGATGGATGGCCATTAAAAAAGAGTTGCTGGAAATTCTGGCCTGCCCGAAATGCAAGGGAGATGTTTATGAAAATGCGGCCGGTGACGGTCTGATTTGTGATTACTGCCATTTGAAGTATGAAATTCGGGATGATATCCCCATCATGCTTATTGAGGAAGCCGTACCGCTGGATGATTGAGCAAATGAGTATTCCCCGGAATCCGGACCCGGCCAAACTGGTAATCGGTGTTTTTTTGCAGGAAACCGGTCTTCTGGCAACCATTGCGCCGGAACTGGAAAAGCGTTTCGGAAGGGTGGACCTTATCAGCCCATGGCTCCCGTTTGACTATACCGATTATTATCAACCGGAATTCGGGGGGCCGCTTTTCCGCAGAATGTTTGCATTTCATCACTTGATCAATCAGGGCGACTTACCGGAAATCAAAATCGCCACCAACGCCATTGAATCCGATTTTTCCCGGCAACAGAAACGCCGGGTCAATATTGATCCCGGCTATATGCTTCGGGAACGTTTTGTGCTGGCTACCGGTAAAAATTATTCCCATCGCATCTATCTTGGAAAAGGGATATATGCCGATTTGACTTTGATGTATCAGAAGAAGAAGTTTTGTTCTTTGCCCTGGACCTATCCGGATTATTCCTCACCGGAAATGTTGTTATTTCTAAATCAGGTTCGCAAGCGCTATCTTTTTGACCTGAAAACCTGATGGTAACGCTTTACCCCCGGAAAGAATGGAAAACCGATGATTAAAAGTATGACCGCCTATGCGGAAAAGAGCCGGAATGTGGATGGTCTTGCTGTATCTTTGGAAATACGAACCTACAACAGCCGTTATCTGGATTTTGTTTTTCGTTTGCCGGGATCATACCGGTATCTGGAGAATACGATCAAGCAGTGGGTCGCAGAACGAATAGGCCGGGGCAGGGTGGAGATAGTCCTGGCAGTAACAGATGAACGCTCTGCTTCCGCTCCGCTTTTTCAGGTGGATTACCCCCGCGCACAGGCCTATTATGAGGCTTTGCTGGCGTTACAGCAAAAACTGGGAATTGCGGATGCGCCCCGGCTGGAACTGTTCGCCCGTAATGAAGAGTTTATCAACCCCCTTGAACCGGAGAAACCCGGCAAGGAAGAGGCGGCTTATATTCGTGATGTTTTTTATGCCTGCCTGGATGATCTGGAGCAGATGCGACAGCAGGAAGGCCGGCACCTGGCAGCCGATCTGGCGGCCCGGGTGGATACCATTGCGGGCATTGTCGACGGAATACGACAACAATCGGCGGATCTGGTGAGACATTATTATGAGCGTCTGCAAGAGCGGATTGCCGCAATTCTCGACGGGGGGAACATCGCGGATGAAGGCCGTCTGATCCAGGAAGCCGCTATAATGGCGGACAAAAGTGATATATCGGAAGAACTGGTGCGGGCGGAAAGCCATATTCATCAGTTCCGGACAACGATGGCCGCCAAAGAGCCCTGTGGGCGCAAATTAAATTTTTTGCTTCAGGAATTTAACCGGGAATTTAATACCATCGGGGCCAAAGCGGGTCTGCCGGAGATTTCAAAAAAGGTGGTGGAAGCCAAAACAGAACTTGAAAAACTGCGGGAACAGGTCCAGAATATCGAATGAACCTTTCCGGCCATACCCGATTCTCCGGCCGGAACAATATCATCTTTTCGGCGGCAGGTAAATTTACGAACAGGGGCCGGTATGCATCAGAATCTTTTAAACATCGGTTTTGGCAATCGTATTGTTGCAGAGGACATCATTGCAGTCATTTCTCCCAACTCCGCCCCTATAAAACGATTAAAAGATGAGGCCAGGGAATCTCAGCGACTGGTCGATGCTACCCAGGGACGGAAGACCCGGTCCGTTATTGTGATGGCCAGTAACCATGTGGTGCTGTCGGCCATTCATCCCGACACCATTACCCAGCGTTTTGCCGCCTTAAATGGCGGCAGAGCCGCAGATGCTGCCGACGAATAATTTCCCTGACCGTGTATTTTTGGGTATGACAGATTTTTATTTCCACACGGATTCTTCCTTCAGCAACAAAGCCGGCCAGGGCCGGTTGTTTATTCTTTCGGCGCCTTCCGGGGCCGGAAAAACAACCCTGTGCGCTTCTTTATTGAAACATTTTCCGGACATGCAGCTTTCCATTTCGCACACCACCCGTCAACCGCGCCAGGGAGAGCAGAACGGTGTGGACTATCATTTTATCGACGAAGACGCGTTTCAAAAAGGAATTGCCAATAATCGCTGGGTGGAATGGGCTCGTGTGCATGGAAATTATTACGGCACATCGACCGATTTTATTGAAAACACCATTTCCGGGGGGTATGATGTTCTGCTTGATATCGATGTACAGGGGGCGCAGCAGCTCTTCCAGCGCTATCCGGAGAGCATCGGTATTTTTATTATGCCGCCGTCGATGGAAGAACTTCGTCGCCGTATTGTATCCCGCGGAGGAGATGCGCCGCAGGTAGTTGAAAACCGTTTGACTGCTGCAAAAGCAGAGATGGCTCAGAAAGACCGGTATCACCATATTGTTATCAACGACAATTTTCAAAACGCGCTGGAAGAATTGATTGCGATCATCGCCGCTTATCGTTCTATGGGAACCGGTGATGTCCGTCCCGGCGTTCCCCGGTAGAAAATTCAGTTCCGCCATAATTATCAGCCGGTTTTATCGATCCGAAAGGAGAAAAGGGAAAATGCCGCAGACGCTGTCGGAAGACATACTGTATGGTATCCACCCGGTACAAGCCGTTATTGCCGCCGGAAGACGGGAAGTCCGTCAGATCTATGTGTCTTCTGCCACCGGCGGCAAAAAACGGTTTGACCGGCTTCTTTCGCTGGCTGAAACGGCCGGTATACCGGTAGCGTTTACTTCTGAACATCAACTTGGTTTGCTGACCGGGAGTGAAGCCCATCAGGGGACAGCCGCCCGGGTTGGGGCCTACCCCTATGTTCCGTTGGCGGATATGCTGGCCATGGTTTCGAACAGGGAAAGCCGGCCGTTGTTTTTGCTGATTATTGACAGCGTCACCGATCCGCACAACCTGGGGGCGTTGGTCCGCACGGCCGTATGCGTGGAGGCCGCTGGCATTGTGATTCCCAAAAATAACGCGGCTCCTCCCACAGCGGCAGCTTGCAAAGCCTCGGCCGGAGCCCTGGAATTTGCCGCTGTTGCCCGGGAAACAAATGTGGCCCGCACCGTTGACTTTCTGAAGAAAAACGGTATATGGGTGGCAGGCCTTGCGGCGGAAGCCGGGCAGTCTCTATACGAGAGCGATCTGACCGGTTCGGTGGCGCTGGTGGTAGGCGGGGAAAATAAAGGCATCCGGCGGCTGGTAAAAGAAAAATGCGATTTTCTGATGGCCGTTCCCCAGACGCCGATCGTCCAGTCTTTAAACGTGTCGGTGGCCGGAGGAATCGCCATGTACGAAAGATACCGGCAATGTTTAGCGCAACAGAAATATGATTGATCCGAAAGAAGAGATTGTGGATTTCAGAATTCTGTAAAAGCGAAACGGAAGAGGTGACTGCGAAATGACGGAACAGGGAAAGATGATCACCAGAAACAGTGACGGCTCCTTGCAGGTGCCGGACAATCCGATAATTTCTTTTATCGAGGGCGATGGCATCGGCCCGGATATCTGGGCGGCCACCCGGAAAGTTCTGGATGCGGCCGTTCAAAACATTTACACCGGCCGGAAGCGGATTATCTGGGAAGAGGTTTATGCGGGAGAAAAAGCACATGAAAAAACCGGCCAATGGTTGCCGGAAAAAACCCTGGCAACCATTCGGAAAAACAGCGTGGCCATCAAGGGTCCTTTGACCACACCCGTGGGCGAGGGGATTCGCAGCCTGAATGTCTCCATTCGTCAGCAGCTGGACCTGTATGCCTGTGTGCGGCCGGTTAAATATATCGATCCCATTCCCAGTCCTATGAAATCTCCGGAGAAAATCAATATGGTTGTTTTCCGGGAAAACACTGAAGATGTTTATGCGGGTATCGAATGGGCGGCGGGAAGCACCGAAGCCAGGAAAGTGGCCACTTTTCTGGAAAAGGAGATGGGCGTCGTCCTGCCGGAAGATCCCGGCCTGGGAATCAAGCCCATCAGTGAAAAAAATACCCGGCGGCTGGTTGCCCGGGCCATCGCTTATGCCATCGCCAAAAACTGTCCGAGTGTTACCTTGATGCACAAAGGCAATATTATGAAATACACCGAGGGTGCCTTTTCCGCCTGGGGTTATAAAACTGCCCGGGATGAATTCCCCGCGCAGGTCATCAGCGAAAAAGCCCTTTACGACGAATGGAAAGGGGTTGCCCCCGAAGGAAAAATCATTATCAAGGACCGCATTGCGGATATGCTGTTTCAGCAGATTCTGTTGCGTCCGGAAGAATACAGTGTCATTGCCTGTCCGAATTTAAACGGGGATTATATTTCCGATGCGCTGGCCGCCCAGGTCGGCGGGCTGGGGATGGCCCCCGGAGCGAATATCGGTGACGAGTGTGCTGTTTTTGAGGCCACTCACGGAACAGCCCCCAAATACGCCGGACTGGATAAAGTCAACCCCGGTTCGCTGATTCTTTCCGGCGCCATGATGCTGGAGCATCTGGGATGGGATGAAGCCGGTCAATTGATTTGGCGTGCGCTTCAGAAAGCGATTGCGGCCGGAGAGGTTACCTATGATCTGGCCCGCCAGATTGACGGGGCCAAAGAAATTTCCTGTTCCGCTTTTGCCCGTAAAGTCTGTGATAATATGGTTTCGGCACCTTGACAAGCCGTTTGCAGCAGATGAAGTCTTTTTTGCAATACGCGGCAGCGTCGTTGATGGAAGCGGTTTACCCGCCGCGGTGTCTGGCTTGCAACCGTTTTCTGCCGCGAGGGCCGGGGCGTTCAAAGACCCGTTCTTGGCCGACAGGGTGGCCTGACGGAACTTTTTCCCGCAGTCAATTTATCCGTATTATGCAGCCGGTGCTTTGCCGGCGATGTGCCGCTGATTTTACCCCGGTTGAATCTCCTTTGTGTGACAGGTGCGGGGTGATGTTTACCGGCAGGAAGGGCATCGATCATTGGTGCGGTCGATGCCGAAAATTTTCTGTCCCTTTTGATTCCGCCCGGGCGGTCGGTCTGTATCAGGGTCCCTTGATGACAGTCATTCATAAGCTCAAATACAACCATCATCTTGCTCTGGCCAAACCGTTGGGAAGGACATTGTTCCAGGGCCTGTGCTGCTGGTACGATTCTTTCTCCATCGATCTGGTTCTCCCGGTGCCCCTTCACCGGCAAAAATTCCGGGAACGCGGCTTTAATCAGACCTGTCTACTGCTTTGGAACTGGCCTCAACTGGCCGCGGAAAATGGTATCGGTTTCAGCGCTCAGATCAGAACGGATGTTCTGGTCAGAACCCGTCGGACTGCTTCTCAGACGCAGCTTACCCGGAAAGAACGTTTGCGGAATGTGAAAAATGCCTTTGGATTGTCCGCCGCGGAGGCTGTTGCCGACAAACGCATACTGTTGGTGGATGATGTTTATACCACTGGCGCCACGGTGGGCGAATGTGCCCGGGTGTTAAAAGCCGGAGGCGCCAGACGGGTTGACATCCTTACGGTTGCCCGGGTAGGCTGAGGCGGAAAATGAAAAATTTCGAATTATGAATTCCGCGTCAGGAATCGGAAAAAAAGAAAACCGGGTAAAGAACTCATGACAAACGCAGCGACAATGATTACTTCTTCGGTATGTGCGGGCATTGTTCAGTTGGACGTCAAGCTGGGGGACAGTTCCACCAATCTGAAAAACGTTTTGGTCGGTCTTCAGAGGCTGGCTGATCAGGGGGTGAATCTGG